>CAWUOE010000195.1:0-6430 GCA_963923355.1 uncultured Gemmataceae bacterium
CGGGAGGCGGAGGGCTACTGTTACAAAGTTGCCTCTGTGGTGGGCCTGTGTTGTTTGGCGATCTGGGGGTGCCACAACCGGCGGGCTCATCCGGCAGCCATCGCCACTGGTTACGCGCTGCAATGGACCAACATTCTGCGAGACCTGCGCGAAGATGCTGCCCGGGGAAGGATCTATTTGCCGCTGGAGGATCTGCGACGATTTGGCGTGACCGAGGACGATATCGCCAGGGGGGATAAAACCCCTCAATTCCGCAAATTAATGGATTTTGAGATCAGGCGTGCCAGGGATTATTATCGCCAGGCATGGCGACTCCGCAGGCATTTGCCCCCGGCAGGGGCGGCCATGTTTACGGCCTTGGTTGGGATTTACCAAGGATTGCTCGAGCACCTGGCCCTTATGCCGGACCGGGTGCTCGACGAGCGGCTTTCCCTTTCCAAAAAGACCAAGGCTTTCATCGCCCTGTCCGCATGGCCCTGGAGACTGAATCAGGTGCCCAAACCGGGCCGGATTTCACCGGGTAGTAATGGCGCGGGCGGGACCTTGCGCGGCATGATCGGCAATTCAGCCGGCTTGTTGGGCCCGGATTCCCTGGGTGCCAGGAAATCCCATTCGCCGGTTTCCGGCAATCCCCTCGGCGGAACAGGCACCGGCACTTTTCCGGCTGGCGGCTGACCGGCACCCCGTCCCGGCCATGGGCCTGACCCGGGTACCCAGCCGGGACCGGGAAGTGGAACCAGGGGAGGAGCTCCCGGTGGGACCACACGCGGAGTGTCCGGCCCCGGATCCAAAAGTGGCGGCCTCAGGGTGATCGGGGTTACTTCCATGGAACTGGCCAGCCCGGCCAGTCGCTCCTGCAACAGTTCCCGGGTCGCTGGATGCATGGGCAAGGTCCATGCTTTGGCACCGGTCACAGGCACTGCGGCTCCTGTTGCCCACTCGTCGGTATGGCGAAGGTGGTTGTCGGGCAACACCTGCAGAAGCTGGCAGGACAAACCTGCATCACCTGACCGCTGGGCGGAAATCGGGGGATCAATCTCGATCACCAAATCAGGCCCATATCCGCTTTGCGAAACAGCCTCGGCCAGGTCTCTGCCTGAGCGCCATGCATGATCTTGGCTGACGATTACCACGCTTTGCGGTTGGGACTGGTTGGTGTCCAGTTGGCGGAGCAGTTCCTGGCGCACCCAACCGCAATCGAACCCTGTCCAGAATTCCGCATGATAGGAGCGCGTGTAACCGGCCTCGCGGGTAGCTGCGAACAAAGTCTTGAATTCATGGGCGGCAACTGGGTCCATCCCACCCAGGAAGACCACATGGACCAGACGCTTGTTGGCTTGAGGCACTTCCTGGGCAATCAACTCGGGGGCCGGACCTTGGTCCGGGAGCATGGGCACAGCCACACAGCCGGAAAGTCCAAGGGCCGCGACACCGAGTCCACCCAGGAACCCCAAGCGGTGGATGCGGCACCGCATGGAAGCTCCTGTTAGAACCGGCAGGTTCGCCATATTCGGCAAACCTTGCCTTGCTTGCCATCTTGATCGTCCAGCTTCGCCACCTTCCTTCAGGGAATGTGGCTGATGGTTAAAATTCCCAGAAATTATGAACTAATGGGAAAAAAACAGCCGGGCCCACGAGGGCCCGGCTGCACCAGATGGTTATCCATTGTCAGGCTTTTGCTTCCGAATCCTGTGCTGCCTTGATCTGTTCCTTCAGTTCCTCCGGCGGTTCCATGACACCCCGACATTTGGGGTACTTGGTACAGCCCAGGAAAAAGCCTTTGGCGCCGGAGCGCAACTTCATGGGGGCCTCGCATTTGGGGCATTTCTGGTTCACTTCCACCGCCGGAACAGGGGCTTTTACCGGTGGCGGTGGGAGTTTATCGCCCAACTGCTCGCGGATTTGGGGGGTGATCTGCTTGGTCCCCCGGCACTTGGGGTATGCGGTGCACCCCAAAAACGGCCCACGCGGGCCGCGCTTGATGGCCATGGACGCGCCACATTTTTCGCAGGCGATTCCCAAATCCACAGGTTTCTTTGGATTGCCATCCGCATCAACATCCACGGCATGGCGGCATTTGGGGTAGGCCGAGCAAGCAAGGAACGGCCCACGTTTACCGGTTCGAAGCACCATGGGCGAGGAGCATTTGTCGCATAGGTGCTCGGTGGGCTTGCTGGAAAGGACCGGGCCGCCCTCCTCGGTTAAGTTCATCGTGGTTTTGCATTCGGGATAACCGGAGCATCCCAGGAAGGGACCACCTTTGCCGAATCGTTTTAGCATCGATTTGCCGCAGGTCGGGCACGCGTGCTCCGTCACTTCAGCGGGTTTCCGTTCGGCTTCGCCTTCCGGACGTTTAATGTAATCGCATTCCGGGTAACCGGAGCATCCGAAAAAGCGTCCCCGCCTGCTGAAACGCTCCTGAATCGATTTGCCGCATTTGGGGCATTTTTCGCTCGCCCCCAGTTTCTCCGAGGCCTCGTTCAGGTTTTCCCGAAAGGGGCCGTAAAACTCATCCAGAACCGCGTTGCGGGGAATGTGATCCGTCTCGATCCGGTCGAGTTCGGTTTCCATATGGCTGGTGAACTTCAGATCCATGACCCGGCTGAAATGTTCCACCAGCATGTCCACCACATCCATGCCGATCTGGGTGGCATGGAAGCGGCGGTCCTGCTGCTCCACGTAACCACGCTCCTGAATTTTGGAAATGATGGATGCATAGGTGCTGGGGCGGCCAATCCCCTCTTTTTCAAGGGTTTTAACCAGACTGGCCTCGTTGAAACGTGGCGGCGGCTGGGTGAAATGCTGGCTGCCATCGAGGCGCAAAAGGTCCAGACCCTGGCCCTTGGTCAGGGCTGGCAATTGGGGTTCATCGTCCTTCTTGCCCACGGGCATCACTCGCCGGTACCCGTCAAACCGCAGAATGCTGCCCGATGCCCGGAAAAGGGCGTCGCCCGCCTTGATCTCCACAGTCGTCACGCTGGTGATGGCAGGTTTCATCTGGCTGGCCAGGAAACGGTTGTAAATAAGGCTGTACAACCGGGCTTGCTCGGAGGGGAGTACACGGGAAACCAGCTCGGGCGTGTACTTCAGGTCTGTGGGCCGGATTGCCTCGTGGGCCTCCTGGGCGCTTTTGCCCGACTCGTACAGGTTTGGCTTGTCAGGCAGGTAGGTGGGCCCGAAATCCGAAAGGATTTTGGCCCGGACAGCCTGCAGGGCGTCGGAAGAAACGCGCGTGCTGTCGGTACGCATGTAGGTGATGAGCGCCACCTGCCCCTCCGCTCCCATCTCAACGCCTTCGTACAGCCTCTGGGCGGTGCGCATGGTTCGACTGGCGGAGTATCCCATGCGCAGGGAGGCTTGCTGCTGCAGTGTGGAGGTCGTGAAAGGAGGTGAGGGCCGGTTGGCTTTTTCTTTTTCCTCCAGGGATTGAATGACCCAGTTGACACCCGAAAGTCCGGAAACCACTTCATCAACGATGGCCCGGTTGTCTGCTGCGAACTTGTTCCCTTTCCAGTTGACAAGTTCAGCCTCGAAGGAGCCGCCCGGAATGGTATCCGTAACGGTTTCCCCTTCCTCTCCACCTTCCTCCTTGGCGACCTTCTTCTTCCCACGCTTGGGTTTTTCCGCGATAGCCTCGGTGATCCGAACAGTTTGTGGGCCGATCAAGGCCCTATCGACGGTGCCCTCAGAGCAGAGTAGTGCGACTACCTTCCAGTATTCTTCCGGCTTGAATGCTGCAATTTCCCTTTCACGGTCAACGATCAACCGGACTGCGACCGATTGCACCCTGCCGGCTGAAAGCTGGCGAGCCAGTTTGCGGCTGAGGAGCGGACTCAGGTTGTAGCCCACCACCCGGTCCAGGAAGCGGCGGGCCTCCTGGGCCTGCACGCGGTCCATGTCGATTTCCCGCGGATGCTCAAAAGCCGCTTGGACGGCCTTTTTGGTGATTTCGTTGAAAGTAACTCGTTTGACCTGGTCGTCGGAAAGAGCCAAAGCTTCTTTCAGATGCCAAGCGATCGCTTCCCCTTCGCGGTCGGGGTCAGGAGCTAGATAGACTGTCTTTGCATTTTTCGCAAGTTTCTTAAGTGAATCTAGTACTGACTTGCGATCTTGTAGCGGTCGATAGGTTGGTGACCAGTTGTTATCGATATCTATACCAAAACGACTCTTGGGTAAATCACGAACATGCCCTTTGCTGGCCGTGACTTCGAAATCGGGCCCCAGATATTTCTGAATGGTCTTTGCCTTGGCCGGTGATTCCACAATGACCAGGTTCTTGGTTTTCTTCCGAGCGGCCAAAGTTATCCTCCGGTCCTGTCAGGCTTTGGAGCTTGTTGCCGTTGTGGTTGCCGTCACAACGGGTAGAATCGTCATTTCGTGACCGATTTCTAGGTGGTGATAGGCTCCCACGATGGTCGGCTCCCCCAAGCTCGTCAAGGGGAAGCTCCTCCATATATAAGGCAGTGGCCCAATCCCACAGGGTGGCCGGGTCTGTTTTTGGATGGCGCTGCTTCTGATTGCAAGTGCTTTCCTCAAAACGAGATCCGTCAATATTTGACCTGAGCGAATCTAAGGACGGAACATGGCGTTCAATCCCCTCGAAATGGTCCGTGAGAATTCGAAGGTCGTCATGGCTGGCATCACCATGGTGGCCATGTTCGTGTTCGTTCTCACCTTTGGTCAGGGAGACATCCTCAACACCCTGACCGGCGGGGCCGGTGGCGATCGCGGACCCGAAGTCACCAAGCTGTACGGCAAGACCATTTACAAGGCTGACGTTCAAAAAGTCAGGGAAAATTTCAATTTGGCTGAATTCCTTCGGTTCGGTTACTCCAGCAGCCTGAATGCGAGCCAGCGCCGAGAATCCGAAGCCAAGCGGCCCCGTTTCCTTTCCGTCCCGCCCCAAACACTGGATGAGTCGGTCGATCAATTGATTTGGGCACATCAGGCGGAAAAACTAGGCATTCGCCTGGATGATGCCGCAATGCGCAAGATCTTCAACGAGGAACTTGCCACACCCAGCATGAAAGATCCCTGGCCTGAAGGAATGAGTTTTGAGGAACTGCCCTACCTCAAAACCGCCATGCAATTTGCCCAGCTCAACCGGCGGGTGGCCACGCCCAAGGACATCAAGGAGGCCGTTCGAAGCCTGATGGCCAACATGTTGGCCCGCGAGGTGGTTTTGGGACAATCCACCAGTGGTTTGTTCCAGATGATGATGGGAGGCGGAGCCGGTGGTGTTCCAGCAACTACCCTCACGCCAACTCCCGAGGAATTCCACCGGTTTTATGAACGGAACCTGACGAGAGTGGCTGCGGTGGTTCAGCCCTTGCCGATACCTCCGGCAGATCCCAAAGGACAAGCGGTCACGGACAAGGAAATTCAGGATTTCTTCGACCGTTACAAGGACGTGGAACCCGCCCCCGGCTCGGCTTTCCCCGGGTTCAAGACTCCGCAGATGTACAAGCTTTCGTGGGCTGCCGCCCGTGAGGATTCGCCTTTGGTGAAGGCCCAGTTGCCGATGCTTCAGGCGCTTCGTGTCTGGGCTCCAGCCCAAGTCTTGGCACAATCGGCGGCGGGTGGTGCGGTTGCTTCCGCCATGGGTCTTTACACGTGGAGCGACACCAGTTCCACAGGCCTGCCGGTTTTGACCGATGACTCCCTGCCCGGTCTTGGACCGTGGATCTGGCTCGACCCTCAATTGGGGGCTTTCGAACGTCGGGATTTGGCGGCAAAAATCGCTCCTTTTGAACAGAAACGTCACGATGCCGCTTACCAGAAAACAGGGAACGCCCTGGAAAAAATCACGCCGGAACTGGTCGTGGGCGTGGTCGGTTTGGGCCAGGCGAACCAGCACGCAGCCGCAGTGGCAGTGGTAGCAGCCGGTCCGGACGCGCTTGCCCGGTTCCGTCGTGTGAAACAGGCTGCAACTGCCGCGCTCCTTGCCTCTGGAAATCACCTGCCTTTCAGCCCGATTGCAGCCACTGCTTCCCCCGGCAAACTTGCACCGGAAGAAACGGTGGCGTCCCAAATAGCCCCTGAGGTGATGGCCGCTTCCCAGAAATCCACCTTTGATCGGCAGATTGCATCCTTCACTGAATTCCTCAGTGGCTTGCGGGGCACCAATGGAAACGCGCCAAAGGATTCCGCTGCTGCGGAGGCCAAGGCAAAAGAACGCGCCGCAGCTTTGGGTTTTGCCTATACCGCCTTGAACGCATTGCAGGATGTGGGGGCGATTGAGAAAGATTCGGCATCCCAGCCACTTATCACTGCCTATCAGGACAGCCTGAAAATCAATAACCCGGATAAGGAAGTGGATAGGCCATTTGCCGATTATCTCCGCCAACAGGTTCGGGGCGTCTTTCAGGCCAGCCGCATCAGTGGTCGCGAGACCAATCCTGTCTCTTATACACATCTCCGAGCCCACGAG
>CAWUOE010000196.1:0-6417 GCA_963923355.1 uncultured Gemmataceae bacterium
TCAACATCCTGGGCCTGGCGGCTGGCGCCTGGGCGGGTAGGTTGCCCTCCCAGGCGGAAAGGTCGACATCGACTCCGAGTGCGGCGAGGTGGGCCAGAGTTTCGGCCAGCCGGGCCAGTTCGCCGGGGCGGCCGGGTTCGGTGTCGAGGGCGAGCGTGCGGGCCTCGACATCGGGCAAGTCCGCCAGGATGTCGCGCGCCATGCGGGTGAGGATGCCGCCGGGGCCGACCTCGAGGAAAACTTCGGCCCCTTCCGAGCGCAGGCGCTCGACACACTCGTGCCACAGGACCGGTTCGGCGACCTGGCGGTGGAGTCGCTCGAGCCAGCCGGGTTCGCCGGGCTGGTAGGGGCTGGCATCGAGATTGGCGAGGACGGTGGCAGGCGTGCCACGGCCCGGATCGACCGGCAGGTGGGCCTCGCTGAGCGCGGAGGCGAGCGCCCGGGAGGCGCCAGCCAGATCGGGGTGGTGGAAAGCGCCGGCGACATCGAGCCTGCGGGTGGCCAGGCCGGCCTCGCGGGCGAGACCCTCGCACTGGGCGATGGCGGCGACAGGCCCGGACAGGATGGATTGGCGGGGGCCGTTGTGATTGGCCAGCCGAACACCGGGAACCTTGGCCGCCAGTTTTCCGGCATCATCCCGGTGGGCAAGAACCGCGAGCATGGTTCCCTGCCGGGCGAGGGACTCATGGTGCATGAGTCCGGCGCGGGTGGCCAGCAGCCGGTACCAGGATTCATCGGGCAGCAGGCCGGCGGCAGCGAGGGCGGTCCACTCGCCCAAGCTATGGCCGGCGCTGAGGGTATCCGCCCCGGCGCCGACATGGAACCGGCGGAGGACCCGCGCGGCACCCATGCCCAAGGCGCCCAGCACCACCTGGCAGACGCGCGTGTCGCGCAGGTTGGCCGCGGCCTCGGGCTGGCTGGCGGTGGAGGGTGGATAGAGGAGATCGTCGAGGTGGGGCAGGTCCGGGAAGGCGCGGGCCATCGCGTCGCGTGCCTTTTCCAGTTCAGCCCGCATCTCGGGGAAGATGCAGGCCAGCTCGCGGAACGAATCAATGCGCTGGGCTCCCTGACCCGGGAACAAAAGGGCGAGGCGGGAACGCCTGGGGCCTGAGGAGGCGCGGACACCGGGGGCGGAGTGCCACGCGGCCCCGCCACGGAGCGCGGCGAGCGCGGTCTGGAGAATCTGGTTGAATTCGGAGTCTGTCTGGCCGGACGCGGTCTCGCGGACGGCAATGAGGCGGAACCTGGCGGAGGGGTGGAAGGTGCGTCGGCTTTCGCGGGCAAACCACTGGAAACCGGTGTCGGCAACCGGAGGCGTGGCGCCGGCGGCCGATGCCAGTTCCTCGAGAGTGTCGGCCGAGAACGCCAGGATTTGCAGGGAACCGTCCCACGCGGGGCTGGGGCAGGGTGTGCCGGGCTCCTCGAGGATGGCGTGAAAATTGGAGCCGCCAAACCCGAAGGCGCTGACGCCTGCGCGGCGTGGAGAGCCGTTGGCGGGCCTGAGCCAGGGCCGGGCGCGGGCAGGCAGGTGGAAGGGGCAGCCGGACTCGCGCAGCGCGGGCAGGGGCTCGCCCACCTTGAGGGTGGGCGGTTGCACGCCGTGGCGCAGGGCAAGGGCGGCCTTCAAGAGGCCGGCGGTGCCGGCGGCGCCCTTGGCGTGGCCGATTTGCGATTTGACGGATCCCAAAGCGCACCAGGGGGCGCCGGCGGATTTGCCGTAGACCTCGAGCAGGGCGGCCAGCTCGACCTGGTCGCCGGCGCGGGTGCCGGTGCCGTGGGCCTCGAGCAGGCCGATGGAGGATGGTTGGCAGCCGGCCTGATCGAGGGCGCGGCGGATGGTGCGGATCTGTCCCTCCTTGCGGGGGGCGTAGATGGCGCCGCCGCGACCATCGGAGGCGGCACCGAGGCCACGGATGACGGCGAGGACACGGTCGCCATCGCGCTCGGCATCGGCCAGGCGCTTGAGGACCATCAAGCCGATGCCCTCACCGAGGATGGTGCCGTCGCCCTCGGCGGAGAACGGCTTGGAGTTGCCGGTGGCGGAGAGCGCTGGGGTCTTGCTGAAGCAGGCGTACATGAACACATCGGAGAAGGTGTCCACGCCGCCGGAGATGACGATGTCGCTGCGGCCGGCCTGCAACTCGAGCGCGGCGAGGTGCAGCGCGCCGAGGCTGGAGGCGCAGGCCGCGTCGACCACGCAGTTGGCGCCGCCGAGGTCGAAGCGGTTGGCGATGCGGCCCGCCACGACGTTGCCCAGCAGGCCGGGGAAGGAATCCTCGGTCCATTCTGGATAGTTGCGGGCGATGCGCGCGACGGCATCCTCGACGCGGTCGGCGGGGACGCCGGCCTCGAGCATGGCGCGGCGCCACTTGGGGTGGTCGAGGCGGGCGCCGAGGGGAATGAGGAGCTCGAGGGCGCTGGTGACGCCGACAATGACGCTGGTGCGGTCGCGCGGGAAGGCCTTGCCGGGCTCATCGGGCATGGCGGCGTAGCCGGCGTCGCGCAGGGCCTCCCGGGCGGCGAACATGCCGAGGAGCTGGGCGGTGTCGGTGGCCTCGAGGCTGTTGGGCGCGATGCCGAACTCGGAGGGGTTGAAGGGGACCGGGTCGAGGAAGGCGCCCCGGCGGGCGTAGACCATGTCCGGAGCTTTGGGATCCGGATTGAAGTGATCTTCGGGGCGCCAGCGGTCGGCCGGGATCTCGCGGATGCGGTCGACGCCGGCGAGCAGGGTGTGCCAGAAACCCTGGTTGCCCGGCTTGCCGGGGAACAGGCAGGACATGCCGACCAGGGCGATGGGCTCGAAGTGGTCGTGCCGCTCGGCATTGTTGTTGGGGTGGGTGGTCACGCCGGCACCCTCGCGGCGGCGTGGGGCACCTGGACGGGTCGTGGATTGACCTGGGCGGAGTGGATGCCCTGCAGGCGGGCGATCTCGGCGCGCTTGAGGAGCGCCGCGCCGCGCATGAGGCTGTGGGCCACGGCGGCCAGATTCCGGTTGGCGGGCAACTCGAGGAAGGAGCCCCTGGCCCACTCGTTGAAGGCGCCCATGCTGGGGCCGCACCAGACCTGGTAATCGGCCTGGCGATCGGGCACCCCCTGGGTGGCCCAGCGTGAGGCGGTGGCCAGGTACCAGCGGAAAACCAGCGCCATCTTGTGGCGTGAATCGGATTGTGCCCGAGCGATCTGGGAGGGATCGCGCTTCTGGAAGTAGGCGATGCAATCGGCCCACACCGCCTCGAAGGGGCGGCGCAGCATCTGCTTCTCGACCAAGGCCTGGTCGGCGGCCGGGACCGCCTCGAAGGAGGGGTAGGCGCGGTAGAGGTCGTACAGCTTCTGGGCCCGCATGGCGAACAGGGTGCCGCGCTTCAGCACCTGGACCTTCACGCCCATCTCGAACATGTCAGCGGCGGCCGCCATGGCGGTGTCGGCCTGTTCGGCCGCGGCGAGCATGGCGCGGGCCAGGTCGGAAGTACCGGACTCGACGCAGGCTTGGTGGACGGTTCCCACCAGAACATAGGCGGCGCCCATGGAGAAGGCGGCCGCGACGGAATGTGGCGTGGCGATGCCGCCGCCCAGTCCGACACGGGAGGGATGATGCCAGCCCAAGGCGGCGTTCTCACCGGCCATGCGGTCGCGCAGTGCGATGATGGTGGGCAGCAGATTGAGGGCGGGTCGGTTGTCGGTGTGGCCGCCTGAATCGGCCTCGGCGGTGACATCGTCCGCCAAAGGAAGTCGGGAGGCGGCCTGGGCCTGTTGCTCGGTGATCTCGCCGCGGGAGAGCAACTCGCCCACCAGCTTGGCGGGTGCCGGGGACAGGAATTTGCGCGCGACCTCGATTCGGGAGACCTTGGCCACCACCTTGTTGGCGGGGATGGGCGATCCATCCGGACCGACGCGCAGACCGCTCAGGCGGTAACGCACCAGGGGGAGGCTGACATCGAGGTAGGCGCTGGCCTCGACCAACCGGATCTGGTGCCGGAGGTACAGGTCGGCGTGGGCGGTCTCGAGGCTGCTTTCCTGGGGGCTGTAGAGGAGATTGAAACCGAAGGGGAGGTCACCGAGGCTTGCCTTGAGGCGCAGGATGGCCTGTTCCACCCGTTCGGGTGATTGGCCTGCGGCGCCGTAAAAACCGAGGCAGCCGGCGCGGGCCGCGCTCTCCACGATCTCCTCGCTGGCGATGCCGTGGGCCATGGAGCCGGCAACATAGGCCAGCCGCAGGCCATGCTCGTGGCGAAAGCCGGGGTCACCCAAATCCTCGGGGTGGATGGAGGGTACGAATGCGTAACCGTCTGGCAGGGTGTGATCGGAAGTCTCATCGAGGAAACGCACATCGACCCTGCCATCGGCCATGGCGCGGAGCGCCAACGGCCGATGCAGTTGATCGAGGGCATCGCTCAGGGAGGAGGGCATGGCCTTCCGGTGTTGGATGCGGTTCACAAATCGGAAAGGGAGTGCCAAAACGACATCGCTGGAGGCCGTGGGGCTAGCCCCAAACGGTCTCCGTGTCCCTTCTGGGTATGTTAGGGAAACCCGGGGGGCCATCCAGACGGATTAGACCCCCGATTTTGCCATGGAACCCCATGGGGGTCCGGTTATTCAGGCTGGGTGATTCCATGTGGCGCGGGCTGCATTCATCAGGGCCTCGGTGGACCCGGTTCCCAGCCGCGTTGCACCCGCCTGGATGAAGGCTAGGGCCTGCTCCAAGGTGCGAATTCCGCCGCTGGCCTTCACTTGGACCGTTGACGGGCTATGCTGTCGCAATAGTTTGACATCTTCAAGAGTTGCTCCGCCTTCAGCATATCCTGTTGATGTTTTAACGAAATCAACGCTTAATTTTCCTATATGTTTGCATAGCTCAATTTTTGTTTCTGTAGGCAGTTTAGCGGTTTCGAGGATCACCTTCAGGAGGGCCCCGGTCCGGTGGGCCAGCTCGAGGATCCGACCCACCTCGTCGGTGATTTGGCCGTATTGGCCATCGATCGCCCAACCCAGGTTGATGACCATGTCGAGTTCGGAGGCGCCGTCAGCGAGGGCACGGGCCGATTCGGCCAGTTTGATGTCCGGATGGTGGCCGCCCTGGGGGAAGCCGATCACGGTGCCCACCTTCACCCCGGAGCCCTCGAGCAATTTCTTGGCGCGGGACACGGAGCAGGGGCGCACGCACACGCTGGCGACTTTTTCACGGGCGGCCAAGGCGCAACCTGTTTCCAGTTCCGTCTCGCCAAGTGTGGGGCTGAGGAGCGCATGGTCGATCCTGACAGCCAGGTCGGCTGGCCGGGAGGGAAGGATGGCGGGCGAAGGCATTGGAATCTCCCCAGTGGGTCAGTGGGGTGATGTTAGCACGGGTCTGGCCAGATGGGCTTGGTGGCTGGCCCGGTAATGGAAATGGGAAATTTGTAACCGCTTTGGCTCAAGGTGGCCGTGAGCCAGGTCAGGTGGGCTTGTTTCCGATGGAGACAGAGGTTACGCACCCTCGCCAAAGACCGCCGGGGCTGTTGACCGGCAGGGGAATAACCCAAGGGGGACCGAACACGGGCATGGCTGGCGTTCTTTCACGACTGCTGAACCGAGCGACCTGGTTGCCCTTGGCGGCGGCAGGTGTGCTTGCCTGGGTGGCAGCCGGGGAGGTGACGGGCCAGTCCGCGGGCATTTACAGCACGGTGATCACCCAGCCCACAGCCGAGGTGAAAGCCAGTCCCTCGGCTGACGGGAAGATTTACACCACCAACCGTTTGCGAATGGGTGAGGCGGTGGTGGTGATGGAAGAGCGGCCCGACAACTGGCTGGCCATCCGGCCTCCGCGCGGGTCTTTCAGTTGGGTTCAGGCGAAACATTTGAAACAGGTGGCCCCGGGTCAGCCGAACTGGGTGGTGGTGGCGCCGCCCGGCACGCGGGCTCCGGCCCTGGTGGGCAGTTCGGTGGACCCCTCCGTGCGACCCAGCGTGGAAAGCGCCAACCTGGTGCTGGGCACCCAGGTACGCGCGGTGGGTGAGCCCACCGGCGAGGGGGAAGGGCGCTGGGTGCCGATTGAGCCTCCCGAGGCGGAGCGGCGTTTCATCCCGAAGGATGCGGTGGCCAAGCCAGCGGGTGCCAGCCCTGCGATGGTGACCAGCACGGCCCCGGTTTACTCTCCGGCTCCCGCCTACAGTCCGGTGGCAGCCAACCCGAATGGACAAACCGTGGGGGATGTGGCCCCCATCACGCCCGGGGCAGCCGCTTTGGTGAATGCGGCCACTCCACCCGCGGGGACGCCCACCCTGGGAACGGTGGCGGCGCCTGGTGCCGGCATTGCGGGTACTTGGTGCGGGGTGCAATCCGCCGATCCGGCCATACGCTGGAACGAGGCGTATGCCACCGAGTTATCTCGCAACTATCCGGAAGCCATCCGGTTGTACACGCAACTGGCGCAGGACTTCGCGG
>CAWUOE010000197.1:0-6388 GCA_963923355.1 uncultured Gemmataceae bacterium
ATAGCGTAGCGTCTCGTGGGCTCGGAGATGTGTATAAGAGACAGGGGGGACTACGCGAGGCCAGATATTCCATCCAAGAGCGTCCATTGCCACGCCCTTTCGGTTTGTCATGCAACCAGATTGCGTCGGAAATCTTTGACGACCTGGCAACCCCTGAATAGATGGAATGCGTCCAGCAACTATGGCTTATGACCAAATCAACAGGCCTCACCCGCAAATGATCGCGCAACAGCCTTCGGGCCCTGAGGACCTGCCAGGGATAACGCATCCTCACAGGGCCCACATCCAGTATAGGTGCCCCGAACGATTCCAACTCTCTGCGCAACCGACCCGGAAACATCACCGCGAAGGACTGATCCAAATCAGGCACTGCCTGTTTCAGTCGACACATGTTGATAAGCGTCGTCTCGACACCGCCGAACAAATTGCCGGTAACCAGGTGGAGGATTTTACATGGCCTACAGCCAACAAAACCGAATATTGCTTTCTCAAATTCCTTTATCAATCTAACAGGGTCAAATTTCTCTAAATAATTATTCACTTCTTTCCAAGAACTCCACGGTAGAGCTCAAGGCTCTTGCACGCCATTATCTTGGCATCGAAAAGCTCCGAGGCTCTTGCACGCGACTGAACCGAGAGCTGGTTGCGCAATTCGGCATCTGAGGAGATGCGCCTGGCAGCTTCCGCCAGTCGAAACGGGTCATGCATCGGCACAGTCAAACCACTGATACCATCTTGACTGACCCAACTGACTCCGCTTCCTGGGATCGCCGTGTTGATCACGGGGCAACCGCTCGCCATGGCCTCCACTTGGACCAGACCGAATCCCTCGCTCTTGGCTGTGCTTGGGAACCATAGTGCAGTGGCCGCATGGTACAGGGCTATCAACTCATCCTGATCCACACTCCTTCGCCAATCAATCCTCCCAATCCCAATTTTTTTCCCCGCCAATTCGCGCAATTCTGATTCGAGGGGACCGCTTCCGACTATGACCAATCGTCCGGGAACATTCGCCAAAGCCTCAATGGCCACATGATAGCCCTTGTAGTAGGTGAGACGGCCAACCATCAGCCAGAGGGGACCATCTTCCAGACCTTCGCGCAACTCCTTGGAGCGGGCCAAAATTTTACTCGTGGGATGCAAGTATGGTTCCAACTCGATGGCTAAAGGCAATGCCTGGGTCTTTTCACGGAAGGGACGAAGCTGGATGGAATCTTCCAGATATTTGGGAGAGGTAGTCAGGATCAGCCGGGCGGACCGGTAGACGGATGATTCAAAAGGGGCAACCGCATACCTGAGGAATCGCTGCTTGATCACATCGCTGTGATGGGTGACCACCAGGGATTTATCTCTCGCACCAGCAGCCCACCATGCTCCAAGCATCAGTGGGTTGGGAGTGTGCAGGTGAACAATGTCCGCATCGGCCGTTCCTCGCCTGATCTTTCCCAAAAGCGTTGGACAAATTTCCAAACGGCTGAGGCCAAACAACCTGCCTGATCTTTCGACCCGGACGGGCCCATCCGATTCCACGATGGTACGAGTGGGACGAAAACGGTGATGAGTGATGTCTTTCCCGGTTGAATCAGCATGATTCACACACAGGATCCTGACATCGCAACCCAAATTCGCCTGATACCGGGCCAAGGTTTGAACATGGGACTCTATACCCCCGGGGGCTGGTGGGTAATATTTGCCCAAGTGAAGGATTCGCAAGGCTTAATGGGCCCCGACATGGTCAAGGCACTGCCAACCCGAAAAAAAATCCTTGTTTAGTGGTTCGCTTGATGCCCAATAATTCGGTGCCTCATAACCTTTGTTCAGGTTTTTCATCCCTGCCCCAGACACACGCACGCCACCGAACTCCCAGCCGAAGGAATACAGGTGGTATCCGCACCTACTGAGGTACAGCCAAGCAGGGCTACCGGGCCCGTGGTGGTCTTCAAAAAGGATATTCTTGATTTTCTTTTGGCTCACAAGTGGGCCTGCACCCTTCAAAGCAGCCTCCTCATGCCCCTCCACATCCAACTTCATGAACGCGTAGTTGCGCTCCTCAACCACCTCGGACAGCCTGCAGACTGTAACCCGGTGGGTGATGCATCCTTCCTTCTCTTCACCTATAAAAGCTTGGCCATCGTCAGAAGCTAACGGGTCCTCGATCAGGTTGAATACGCCGGTCGCATCCCCGGCCGCTTTCTCATGGAACTTGACCACACTGGCAAGCCCCCCCAAATTCCGATCACAGTTCCTCGTCAATAATTTCGAAACAACGGGATGGGGCTCAAAGGCATGAACCAAACCTGAAACCCCAACTTTTCTCGCCAACAGGCAAGTGATACCCCCCACATTGGCGCCCACGTCCAGAACATGATCCCCGGGCGCGACCAAGTGACAGACCAATTCTGAAAGCGCAAGATCCACCACGCCTGTCAGGAAAGCACCCCACCCTATTCCACCTGAAATATCGAAAATCAGCTCACCGCCCCAGGCCATCTGCACAAGCTTTTCCTGCTTTTTTACAGGCTTTTTGCAGAATAGTCTTTTGGTCAACCGCCCTGGATTGCGCCAATACCAGGGTTTCAATAGTTTTTCGGACCAGTTCAATCCAAGCCCCTCCGGGCTACCATCCCCACACCGTCACTGAATCGTTTACCGGTTAAAAAGCCGAAGGATATTTTCTGCCATGTAATCCTTGTGAGTTTGGGAAGGACACCGCGGTTTGAAAAATAGATTTGGGGCGCTTCGAAACCTGTCTCGGCGGATATTCGCTTCAGGTCTTCCGATAGAAGGGCGGTAATATGGGCGGGATAACAATCGCCGAGGAAAGAGACGTGATTGCCTCTGAGCCACAGCGAGAGGAGCGACCTGTAAGACTCTTGATTCGGCATGGTTAAGATGAGCCAACCGCCTGGCCTGACCAAGTTAGCCAAGTCCCGCATTAACTGCCTGGGGTTCTCCAAATGCTCGATGACCTCGGAACAAATGGCGAGGTCGAACAATTCATTTGGAACCCACGCGGTATTCAAATCCTGCTGGTGCCAGGCGACTTTACTGGATAATAATTCCGGCCGAGGAAGAATATCCGTCCCTGTAAGCTCCCAATCAGGCTGAGTTTTTATAAGTATTTCAAGTAACTCACCTCTGCCAGCACCAAAATCCAAAACTTTTTTAACACCCTTCAAGGGACCAACCAGTTTCAGGACAAACTCTTTTACTTCAGGGCAGGAAGTTCCTCCTGATTTTTCAGCAGCAGTGATTCGCCACTGATCTAGATCACGGTTAGCCATCAAACGCCGGCCGCCACAACCGCCGCCCCCAAGGCACTCCCCTCTCCCACCGGCAACCTTATAACTTTTCGCCCCAAAGCCTTTTCCAAAATCTCCACCATCAAATCGCTTTTGCTGATGCCACCACTGACAGTGATCTGACTGATTTTTTGCCCATTCCGCTCATGGGCTTGAACCCCCAAGGCCACCAAGTTGGCCAACGCCTCGAGGCTTGCTCGGAAACGAACACCCTCATCACTGGGCTCAGACGGTTCCCACCCAAAATCCGGTTTCGTAACACCGATAGATGGCTCCGCATGCACAAACGGACGCACCTTGTAGCCATTGCATCCCGGAGGCACCAACCGCGCCTTGGCTTCCAGTTCCGCCCAATTCGGATTCTGACCCACCACACGGTCAAGGAATTGCGCGCCGTTTGTGTAACAGCGCATCCAAAGATACGGCCCCCAACTCAATCGCATGCAATCCAATTCATCGGTAGCCGGTGGCCTATCAGCACTGGCGTTCACCACGGCCGAGTTGCCGAGGATGATCGCCACCTGCCCGGGCTGCATCGCACCACCACCCACCAAACCCGCTTGCTGGTCGTCGGAAGTGGGATAAACAATTGGTGCTTTGCCGGGGTCGACATTTAATCCCTGGCAAATCCAGTTTGCCAAGGGACCTGTCGGTCCGTTGCCTTGCACGATTTGGGGCAATTGCTCCAGCACCATTTGGCGGTGCTCGGGCTTTTCCAGGCATTCCAACATCTTGGGCTGCCACTGGCAGGTCCGCAGGTCCATCATTCCGGTGGAAGCCGCCGAGCTGATGGAGATCTTGTCAAAATTCCCCGTCATGAATCCGGAAACCAACGTCCCGTGCGGCAGGATCCGCCAGGTTCTTTTCCAATCAGCCTCGCTTAGAGTAGCCTCGTCCTTCACGAGATGGCTCAAGCTGTAACGCACAGCCCACGGCCCACCGATCAGTTCCCGAACCTTGGCTTGGCCTCCAAGCCGCTCCAAACCCTTGGCATGGAAAGCTGCCAGAGTCCCATCATTCCAGCAAATAGCACGGCGAACTGGCAGCTTGTCTTTATCTATCCTGCCACAAGTATGATGCGTTGCAGAGATACCAATTGCTTTCCAATGATTAATTTTATTAATCTGATGCAGCTTTGAAGCCATCCCACGCAATGCGGAATGCACTTGGCCTTCCAGCAAAGCCAGATTCAGCTCGCTGACCCCGCCTTCGGTCCAAAGATCGGTTCCCAGCCGCACCTCGGCCAATTGATTGCCTTCCATGTCGAAGGCGATCCCCTTCACCGACCCGGTGCTGAAATCAAATCCCGTCACCACAGCATCTTGTGGCAACTTGGAGTTCGCGAAAAGTTGTTTTAGGGTATCCAATGCACGGCCCCGTCGGTTGCAAACCGACGCTTTCAGAAATGGCAATCCGGGAAATCTTTCACCGGGTTGCGGATATCCTACTGAACGAGCCAAAGACCTTGATTGGGACAGAAATTAAAGGTTCTTGGTTCCAACCTAAGCCCTTGAAGTTTCAGTATCTTACGGCCACCTAATTTGGCCGGATCAGCATGGCATCACCGTAACTCAAGAACCGGTAAGGACCTGCCAAAGCGTGCAGGTATGCCTCCCGAATTCTTTCGCCCGGCAAAAGGGCATGCAACAACATCAGCAAGCTGGTTCCCGGCTGGTGAAAATTGGTCACCATGCCGTCCACGCAAGCCAAACGGCTGCCCGGCCCTAGGGTGACCCTAGCCCAGCCTTCCCAGTTGCGCAATTTTCCATCCGCACTGGCAGACTCCAGCACCCGAACCGAGGTCGTCCCCACCGCCACAACCCGCCCACCCCGCAGTTTGCAGGCCTCCATGGCGCTGGCTGTGCTGGCTGGCACTTCTCCCCATTCAGCTTCCACCTGGTGCGCCAAGGGGTTCTCTTTGGGTAATGGCTGGAATGTCCCTGGCCCCACATGCAGGGTTACCCGGACTGTTTGGACCCCTTTGTTTTCAAGGTCTTGCAGCACTTTTTCCGTGAAATGCAAACCGGCGGTTGGAGCTGCAATCGATCCCGGCTTATCAGCGATCAGGGTTTGATAGCGCTTGGCATCTTCCGGGCCGGCTACCCCTTTGCGGATGTAGGGTGGCAAAGGCATGGCCCCTACCCGCTTCAACCAAACAGGAGCCGGTTCCGGTTGATGGGGGGTGACCAGCCATCGTCCTGACTCGGTTAATCCCTCCATCCGAAGCCGGAGCTGTCGGCAGTCCGTCACCATCCACTCGCCCGGGGCAGGCTTGCCTTTGGTTTTAGCCAGACATTCCCACACATTTCCCGGATGCTCACGGACAAACAGGGCCTCCCATTTGCCTCCGGTGGTCTCCCGGGTCCCTCGCATGCGGGCGGGAAGGACCTGACTAGTGTTCATCACAACCAGATCCCCAGCCCGCAATTGGCTGGGCAAATCCCGAAAGAAACAGTCCTCCAAAGGTGCTCCATCCCGGGGCACCACCAGAAGGCGTGAAGAATCCCGCGGCTCAACCGGTTCCTGGGCAATCCGTTCCGCCGGGAGGTCGTAGTCCAAAAAGAGCAAACCCGCCGGGTTTTGGGACCCGGCGGGCTTTTCAGTGGAGGGCGGCAAACCGGGTCCGGTCACTTGAAACTCTTCAGCCAATCAATGAACGCCTGTCGGTTCTTTTCAACAGTTTTGGCGGGACCGGTCAACCGAAAATGATAGACATTATTCGGCCCTTCCCAGTGCAGCGCCACCATGGCGTAACCCTTTTTCTCCTCGGTTTTTGCGTTGGGATCAAAAGGCCGGGCCTTGAATTGGTAACTCCCCGCGATGTCGAGCAGTTGGCCCTTGCCACCAGCCGCCTCAAAATCAGTCACCTTGGCCTTGGCTTGGTCCTCGGCCCCAAAGGTCTTTTTCCACCGATCGATATTGGCAGCGGCTGACCCACCCAATCCCTTGAAAATGATCAGTTCCGCATCCTCGGCATCATCGCCCACCTTGGGGATTTTGAACTGTGCCAGCCGCATCTGGTTGGTGGGAGCCTCCTCCTTCCAGCCGGAGGGCAACTTGCCCTTCTTGCCATCAATTTCAAGGTC
>CAWUOE010000198.1:0-6336 GCA_963923355.1 uncultured Gemmataceae bacterium
GAGTATCGTCGGCAGCGTCAGATGTGTATAAGAGACAGGGGCGCAACCCATCGGCCGGGATTCACTCACAGGACTTTGGCGACCCGCCAATTCCGCTATGGCATCGGATGCTGCCGAGGCCATCCGTGAAAACCTCGGTAGTTTGATGGCTGGATCAGCCAAGGTCCGCAGTGCCGTGGTCAGGTCTGCGGGCAAGCTCGGCCTGAAGGACCTCGCGCCTACCCTCTCGGCAATCGCGTTGGACCAAAGTCAACCTGCCAACTCCCGCGCGGAAGCCATGGATGGCTTGGGGGAATTGGATGGCAAACTTCTGGACAGGGGCCTGCAGACGCTCATGGGTGACAAGGATGAAAAAATCCGCGCCAAGGCTTTTTTCTGGAAACTGAAAAGAGGTGACGACCTGGAATTCATCACCAACCCAAAGCAAGGCAAGGAATCGGGGCCACTGGAGCAGCAGGCCATCATCCGCGGGCTTTTGTCAAAAGACAATCCTGCCAGGGACTTCATTCTGGCTGGATTGGCCAAGTCATTCGTGGAGGGGAAGTTGGCACCGGAAGCCGGTCTTGAAATTCGGGAAGCCATGGAGGCAAGACCCCGCCTAATTTCCGAGGATTTTCGCAAGAAAATGGCGGCGATAGGCTATGACGACTGCCTTCAAGGCGGAGACCCCGATGCTGGCAAGCTTGTTTTTTTGCAAAAGTCGGAAGTGAGTTGCCTTCGCTGCCATCAAGTGAGCGGTACGGGAGGAGTTGTCGGGCCCGCCCTGGATGGACTCGGCGGAAAGAAGGATGCGCGTTATCTGCTGGAAAGCATACTGGAGCCTTCCAAGGCGATCGCCGAGGGTTTTCAAACGGTTGTTGTGGAATTGACCAACGGCAAGACTTTGACCGGGGTGTTGCGTGGTGAGGATGGCGACCACCTGAAACTGGTCACCGCCGAGGGTATGGAGTTACGCATCCCCAAAAAGGAGATTGAGCAGCGTTCAAGCGGGCCCAGCGCCATGCCAGCCGACCTTGCCAAAAAGATGTCACGCCGGGAATTGCGTGATGTGGTTGAGTACCTGAAATCGCTGAAATAATACAGGTTCCGGTGATCTTGGAGACTTGGCAGACCCCGTTCCCCATAACAAGGGGGCCTGTATTTCACGATGAAACCAAGGCATTTCACGAGCCTTCGAAAATCGCCAACTGGCCGACAATCGCCATAGACCTTTGGTATATTCGGCTTCACACCTCTTGGATTGGACCCTCCCCATGCCCTATCCCCAGTTCGACCGATCCCTATTGAAGATCCAGCCTTTGTCCTTGCGCCAGAATGATCTGGATAAATCCTGTCTGGTGTCCTTGGATACTCCACCCAAACCGGATCTTGACCCGGCAATCGGCAGGATTGGCCAGTGGCTGGAACATGCCCGTCGGGGCAATCGCTCAAGATTATGGGTGATGGGGGCCCATGTGATTCGGGCGGGAGTTGTCCCCCACTTGATCGATTTGATGGATTCAGGCCACATCACCGGCATCGCGCTCAATGGTGCCGGGCCGATCCATGATTGGGAATTCGCCCTCATTGGTGCCAGCACCGAGAGCGTTGCACGCTACATTCGAACGGGTGAGTTTGGCCTGTGGACCGAAACCGGGCGCATCAACGGGGTGGTGAAAAAAGCCGCCCAGGAAGGGATCGGGATCGGTGAGGCTTTGGGAAGGGAAATCCTCGAAGGAGATTTCCCCAACAAGGATATTTCCCTCCTGGCCCAGGCATACAGACGTCGTATCCCGGTCACGGTGCATGTGGGGATAGGGCAGGACATTCTGCATGAACACCCTACCTGTGATGGTGCCTCCTTTGGTGCGGCCAGCTACACGGATTTTTTGGTGTTCACCCGTTTGGTTCAGGATCTGGAGGGTGGTGTGCTGCTGAATTTGGGCAGCGCGGTGATGGGCCCCGAGGTGTACCTGAAGGCGCTGGCCATGGCGCGCAATGTGGCCCTGCAAAAAGGAGAGAGGGTGGCAAACTTTTGCACCGCCGTCTTCGACCTGATGGCCCTTGGCAACGACTGGAAAGCCCAAGCCCCCAAAAGCGACCCACGCTACTACTACCGACCCTGGAAAACCATCCTGGTGAGGACGGTGGCGGATGGCGGGGAAAGTCACTACGTCCAGGGAGACCACCGAGACACCGTGGTGGGCCTGCGCCACGCGGCCCAAGCCGCAAAAAACAACCCCGTGGCCCCGCTGGGAGAAAATCGGGTATGAGCACATTCCCACTATCCCGGGAAAAACTGGAACAGGCGCTGGGCAAAGCGAAAGACTTGCGTGTAGCGGTAATTGGCGACTTGTTTTTGGATAGATATCTGCACATCGATCGAACCCTCGATGAGGATTCCATCGAGACGGGGCAAATCGCCTTCCAGGTGAGCCGGGTGGTCGCTTCTCCCGGAGCCGCGGGCACTGTGATCAACAACCTGTCCGCCTTGGGGGTTGGAACCATTCTTCCCGTTGCCTTCATCGGGGATGATGGGGAAGGCTATGAACTTCTCCAAGCCCTGAAAAAAACACCGGGCGTGGCCATTGATCATTTGGTGACAACCGCCGAACGCCGAACCCCCACCTACACCAAACCGATGCACCTGCACCCGGGCAAGGCCCCGATGGAAGGCAACCGCCTGGACATCAGAAACCGACAGGGAACCCCTCAGGCCGTGATCGATGCGCTGAAGGAAAAAGCCGCCACGTTGTGGCCCGCTCTGGACGGGGTAATCATCCTCGACCAGGTGGGGGACCCCGCCACCGGGGTGATCACGGACGACATGGCCCATCACCTGGCTAGCCTGGCCCTCGATCGTCCACAGGTGGTCACCCTGGCTGACAGCAGGGAAAGGATCGGTGTGTTCCGCAACCTGTCGTTAAAACCGAACAAGCGGGAAACCCTTCGCGCCATGGGGCTCCCGGACAATGCAAATGATCAGCAATTGGAATCTGCCATCCGCAAACTGGCGGAACATGGCGCTCCGGTATTTTGCACATGCGCTGAAGAAGGGATTTTACTGGCTCCCGGAAAGGGCCAATCACTGGAAAGGATTCCAGGCGTCAAGGTGAAAGGCCCGATCGATCCCGTGGGCGCTGGCGACAGCACCAGCGCGGGGATCGTCCTGGGGAGGGCCACCGGACTGACTGATACTGAATCGGCTGCATTGGGGTGCCTGGTGGCCTCGATCACCGTCCAAAAAATCGGTACCACGGGAACAGCATCCCCCACAGAGCTGCGAGCTGCCTTGGGCTAGACGGGATAAGCTCACCAATCCTCGGATTTTTCACCGGCTGCCTTGCGCTGCTTCTTCCGCACATCGTTTTGATAGGCTTCAGCGATCAGGGGGGAAATCGTTTCCGCAAAAGTACCAGGTGATGGGTTGATGATGCTGATCCAGAATGCCTTCCCGTAGAGCGGATGGGGAAAAAGGGTATCCATCGCAGAATTATCAGGGGCCTGATCGCCATCACCGATCACCCGGGCAAATGTTTCCCGGGTAATGCCCAGATTCAGACGGTAAACCTCGGGCCGGTCCAAACGGGACTGGCTGTCATGTTCATTGTCCCTGGTCACGATGGTGGCGAAGGGAAAAAGATGTTCCGGGCCAAAGAAAAAGAAAGTTACCCCATCCTTTTCCACCGTTTGAACATCCTCGAAGCAATCCCTGATGTGCCGCACAATCGCTGACTGTTCCATCGGGAAACACCCTTCACTGAAAAGAATCGGATCAATCGACGGGCGATTCCTCTTCTTCCCGGCCCGCAAGTCCACCTGGCTTGTCGACGGGAATCTGCAGACCCAAAAGCCCGCGGCAAGCATGCACCGCGGAGCGAAGACGCCTGCGCAGGATCCTCTGGTCCGCCAATTCTTCCTGGGTAAATGTCATCGGCTGGCCGAATGCCAGGTCAATGCGGCGATTGAGATCGCGCTTTTTATTTTTGCCGGGAGGACCACCCGCGTAGCTGAAATAGGCGCCCCATCCCCCCTCGATCCAGACGGGAATGACAGTGGCTTCGGGGTGTTTCTGCACCAGCATGGCCACACCCCTGCCAAACAGCTTGGTGGAAGGTTCCCCAACCCTGCGCAGGGTTCCTTCCGGAAAAATCAGGACAACGCCCCCCTGGTCCAGGATGCCCGACGCCTCGTCCAACTCGGGAGCGGTTTTCCGGGCCACGGCGGCGGGCACTCTAATGGCCCCGACCACATCCTTCATCAGAAAACGGATTCCGGGCAGGTCATAAAAAACACTGGTCATCATCGGGATGAACCGGCGAGGCAGCAACTTCCCAATCCAAAACGGATCGGTGTAGGTGGTGTGGTTGGAGACCAACAGTACCGGGCCCGCTGCGGGCAAAGCACCCACCCCCGGCCCGGTTGACCGAAATCGGTAGGCAGGAAGCAGAAAACACTCCAGAATCAACTCGATCGCCGGTCGTTTCAGCCTCCAAGCCAAGGCGCCAGCCATTCCAAACACCAACAAGGAATACCATCCCCAGGAAAACCTTCCCAAATCCAACACCAAGGCGACATGCATGACCAAAAAACCCAGCATCCAGGGAGTGGTCCAGTAAGAAAACCAGGGGCGGGGATGGTAGGGCATCCGGGGGGCCCCACAACAAAGCCATGCCGAAGCCGCCAGGGAAAGCCCAAAAGCACTGACACCGGAAGCAAATGGGCACCAGTCACCGCAGGGCCAAAAGAGCAACAATCCCCCGGCGAAAAATGCCATTCCAATCGGTAGCAACCCGACCTGCCGGGCAGGCTGGCTAGCCACCAGATTGATACATGCGCCAAACAGTGCCCCACCGCCAACCGCCCACATCCAAACCCCATCCAGGGGATCAGGTCCGCGGGCAAGCAGGGCAATCACCGTCATGCCCAGCGCTAAACTGACTGCCCCATACCCATTGGATAAGCCTTCGGATTCCCAGGTATCTGGCCAAGCAGGCAGGTGGTTAGCCGGCGGGCGCGACTCACGGTGCACCATCACCACCGGAAGAAGCGCCAACCACGGTAGGGAGTAGGCAATCGTATCCAGAATGCCAGGTTGCCAATCACTGTGATTCCAACGCCATTGGATCGCCAGGGCAGCGGCTCCGATCGCCGGAATCAGTCGCAGGGCCCTTTCCCTCGTGAGGAAACGCCAAGGCACCAGAGCCATATCGGCTTCAAGCCGCCACCCGGTCATCGACAGCCATGCTAGTGCAAAGGCAGGAAGGAAAAGGCCCTGCTGATCCACCGGCTGGCGGGCATGCGCCCACCAGGCCCCCAACAGGGAAATAATGCCCGGCAGGATGGCCAGACGCGGACCAGCCTGTTTGTCGAGGATAAGGAACAGAAAACCGGCAAGAATGGGCCCCATCGAGAAACCCATGTATCCAAAAAGAATCAGTACCGGAGACTGGGGCTGTGCCACCACCTCGGGCCGGACCAGCCCACCGGCAATCCAAGCCAGGGCAAACCATCGGGCACCTTGGGAAAGGCCAAGGCACATCCGGCACAGAATGCGGCTGGATTGATCCATGGCAAGCGGCTCCCGGAATCACAAAACGGGAACTAGGTTTCAGGAATGAAGGAGCGGAAGTCCCCGATCCTTCCAGCCGCGGTAACCACCCGCCAGGGACAGGATATTCGTGTAACCCATGCGCTGGAGATTCTCCGCAGCAAGGGCGGACCGGTAACCCCCGCCACAATAAAGAACCAATTCAGTCCCCAAATCAGGGTATGCCTGCTCAATGTCCCGCTCAATGATCCCTTTGCCCAGATGTCGTGCACCCGGCAAATGATCGCGACCGAACTCGCTCTCCTCGCGAACATCTATCAAGATCGGCTTTTCTCCGGCCTTCTGCCTCGCCACCAACTCCTCAATGGTGCATTCGCGGACACGGCCCCGCGCCTCCTCGCACAGTTTTTCGAACCTGGGTGAATGCTTGGGTGCCATCATATCCCCCTGTTTTATCCTCAGCCCTGAAGGCATGCCCAAAAGTTAGGACCATTTCGGATGGCAATTACAATTCGTTTGCCAACAGACTCTTTCATCCAGGACCGAAACGATCCAGAGGCACTGGCTTAGGGCGGAATAACTGCCGCATCACTTCTTTCGTTCGGACAACGCACCCATCATCGCGATCATGAATGCGGGCAAGTCATCCGGTTTGCGGCTGGTGATGATATTGCCATCCCGAACAACCTCGGCGTCCTCATACTTGGCCCCCGCGTTGATGACATCATCCTTGATGGCAAAGAAACAGGTTGCCCGTTTGCCGCGCAGGGCGGTGGTAGAACAGAGCATCCATGGTCCATGGCAGA
>CAWUOE010000199.1:0-6318 GCA_963923355.1 uncultured Gemmataceae bacterium
CCATGGCCCCGTACCCGTGTGTGATCACATGGAAGAGATAGCCCACCGGGGCGTCAGCCAGGGAAACGTCACCAGCCCCCTGGTATTTCAGGCCACGGCTGTAGTGGGCGCGCTTGTCATCCGACTGCTCCCAAAAGGCCGGCGGCTTCAGGAAACCCCGCATAACGATGGTGCCGTCCGCGGCTCCTGTCTGCCCGTGGCACACGTTGCAGTAAATGTTGTAACGCTCGCGGCCGCGCTTCAGGGTGGCTTCCGTCACCGGCTCGGGGAAAGCGTCGGCATACTGCCCAAGCACTTCCACCGCGCTCACCGGGGCGGTCGTTGGCGTGGCGGGCGCTTCCTTCACCTTGCCGGTGAAATACCACTGGTCTTCCTGCAGTGCGCCACGGGCGATCGTCCCCTCCACCGGGGGACGGGTCGAGCGACCATCCGCCCAGAAGTTCGTAGGCGCCTGGGGTTTCAGCTTGGGCTGCAGGGCCATGTCCTGGTAGCAACCGGTGGCGCCAAGGGCCACAAGGGCGCACAGCGCCATGTTCAGCCGGGGGGCGGTCATGCCGGCACCTCCGATATGGTCAGGGGCTTCAAATTCTTCAGGAATTCCCTGGTCTTCTCGTTGTCGAACAACTTGTCGTCCGACTCGATGCACAGGAAGAATCGGTCCACGCTGGCGCGGCCGAATTCCGGCACCTCGAACAGCGGATGGTTCAACCGTGGGTACCCGTTGATCGCCAGCATCCCGAACACCGCCGTGAATGCGGCGAACAGGATCGTCAGCTCGAACATCGGGGGCACAAAGGCCTGCCACGAGAAGAACGGCCGGCCGGCGATGTTGAGACGGTAGCTGAACCACTGGTTGAAGGGAATCCACTGGTCCCACTCGCGCGGCAGCCCGCCCGAGGTCAGGGTCTCCAGCAGAAATCCGGTCATCGTGCCCGTGATGCCACCCAGGAAGATGGCCACAGGCATCAGGGTGCGCTTCTGCCCCAGGGCCTCTCGCAGCCCCTCCACCGGGAAGGGGCTGTACCCCTCCATCTTCACGAATCCCTCGCGCCGGGCGCGGTCGGCCGCGTCCACCAGCGCCTGGGGGTTGTCAAACTCTGCCAACAGGCCGTATGCGGCCGTCTTTGCCGGGGCGGCGCCCATCAGTGGTGCCCTCCAGAGCCAGGAGCATGGGTGTGCGACTCGGGAAGCAGGTGCTTCATCTCAAAGGCCGAGATCATCGGAACCAGTCGCAGGAACAGGAAGAACAGGGTGAAGAACAACCCGAAGGTGCCGAAGTAGGTCGTCAGATCCCAGAAGGTGGGCGAGTACTGGCCCCAGGCCGAGGACTGCCACGGGATGCGCTGCAGGCTCATCAGGATCACGAACCGCTCCAGCCACATGCCCACATTGATCACGAAGCTGATGGCCCAAAGCCAGAAGATGCTGCGGCGGAAGTACTCCCACCAGAACAACTGCGGGATGATGCCGTTGCACAGGATCAGCATCCAGTACCAGATGCCGTAGGGGCCGAAGGCCCGGTTCTTCATGAACAGGTCGCGCTCCTCCGGGCTTCCCGAGTAGTAGGCCATGAAAGCCTCCACCCCGTAGCCGAAGAACACGATCCAGCCGCTGGCCAGCATCACCTTCGCCATGTTGTCCAGGTGCTTGTCGGTGATGTAGTCCTTCAGGCCGTAGGCGGCCCGGGCGGGAATGGCCAGGTTCACCACCATCGCGAACCCGGCGAACACGGCGCCGGCCACGAAGTAGGGGGGGAAGATGGTGGCGTGCCAGCCGGGCACGTTGCCCACCGCGAAGTCGAACGACACGATCGTGTGCACCGACAGCACCAGCGGGGTGCTCAGGCCGGCCAGCAGCAGGTACGAGGTCTCATAGCGGTGCCAGTGTCGCGCCGCGCCCCGCCACCCCAGGCTCAGTATCCCGTAGATCCGCCGGACCCAGATGTTTTTCGCCCGGTCTCGCAGGCTGGCGAAGTCGGGCACCAGGCCCGTGTACCAGAACAGCAGCGACACGGTCAGATAGGTCGAGACCGCGAACACGTCCCAGATCAGCGGGCTGCGGAACTGCGGCCAAAGCTGCATGGTGCTGGGGTAAGGCATAAGCCAGTAGAAGAACCACGGCCGCCCCATGTGGGCCAGCGGGTACAAACCCGCGCAGGCCACCGCGAACAGCGTCATCGCCTCGGCGAAACGGTTGATCGAGGTGCGCCACTGCTGGTGGAACAAGAGCAGGATGGCCGAAATCAGCGTGCCGGCGTGGCCGATGCCGATCCACCACACGAAGTTGATGATGTCGAAGCCCCAGCCCACCGGGACGTTCACGCCCCAGGTGCCGATGCCCTCGTACAGGAGCCAGGTCACCGCCATCAGCAGCACCTGGAGAATCAGGAACGACACCGCGAAACCGAAGATCCAGCCCTTGCCGGTCGGTCCCGTGACGATGTCGTTGATCTTCGAGGTGACTGTCCCGAAGTTGTAGGTGCCGGTGAAGAGCGAGTCTTTCTCGGCCACCTTCGCCTCTTTCGTCGCCATGTCGTTCATCTCACCCCTTGTTGGCGGGGGCCTCCAGATCCGGGTGGGGATTGCGCAGGCCCGCCAGGTAGGTCGTCCGC
This sequence comes from uncultured Gemmataceae bacterium, assembly GCA_963923355.1. GTDB lineage: Bacteria > Planctomycetota > Planctomycetia > Gemmatales > Gemmataceae > UBA6894. The sequence continues at coordinate 2,612 of CAWUOE010000199.1, forward strand.
GGGAAGGTGTTCAGGCCCTCCAGCAGGGAATAGTTCAGCCCCTTGGTGGCGGGGTTGTTCTTCAGCTTGTGGATACGGCTCTTCGGATCGTTCATGTCGCCGAAGACGATGGCACCCGCCGGGCAGGCGCCCTGGCAGGCGGTGACCACCTCGCCGTCGTTGATCCGGACCTGCACCTTGTTCGGGTCCTTCACTTCCTTCTCGCGGCTGATGCCCTTGTTCTGGGCCTCCGCCTGGGCGATCGCCCGCTTCTCCGCGGTGATCTCGGCCTGGCGGATCCGCTGCACGCAATAGGTGCACTTCTCCATCACGCCGCGCGTGCGCACCGAAACCTCGGGGTTGTTCACCAGCTTCAGCGAGGGCGTCGTGTAGTCGGTGTACTGCAGGAAGTTGAAGCGCCGCACCTTGTACGGGCAGTTGTTCGAGCAGTACCGGGTGCCCACGCAGCGGTTGTACACCATGTCGTTCAGGCCGTCGTAGCTGTGGACCGTGGCGGCAACCGGGCACACCTGCTCGCACGGGGCGTTCTCGCACTGCATGCACGGCACCGGCTGGTGGTAGGTCTTCACCTCGGAGGCCTTATTCAGGTCCTCGAAGTTCACCTGGAAGTAGCGGTCCACGCGGATCCAGTGCATCTCGCGGCCGCGGCTCACCTCGTGCTTGCCCACCACCGGGCTGTTGTTCTCCGATTGGCAGGCCACCACGCAGGCCGAGCAGCCGGTGCAGCGGGTCAGGTCGATCACCATGCCCCAGCGGTTCACCTTCCGCGCGTACTCGTAGCCCGACATCGGGTGCTCTTCGTTGGGCAGAAGCGTCAGCGGAACCCGCGCTTCGTGCCCGGGGTCTTGGCCCTCGTGTTTGTGGTCGTGGCCGTGGCCATGCCCGGCATGCTCCTCGGTCTCGCCTTCCACCCAACCGAAGCCCTTCGCGTTCTTGGCCAGCGTGCCGATGCGCACCAATTCCGCCGGGCGGTTTTCCTTCTCCATGCTGTGGTGGCCCTGCACGCAGGCCAGCAGATGGGATTTGCCGGTCACCTTCGCGGTCGCGGGCGCGCTCCACAGGCGGTTTTTCGATCGCAGCGAGTAGCAGCTCACGCCCACCACGTCGCCCGATTTGCCATTGCCCACCTTGTCGGGCGTGGCCTTGCCTTCGCCCACCAGTTTGCCACCCACGCGGCCGGCCCGTGTCCGGCCGTAGCCCAGTTGCACCACCACCACGCCGTCAGCCACGCCGGGCAGGGCCCAAACGGGCATCAACTGCTTCTGTCCGCCCACTTCCAGCTCGATCACGTCCACATAAGCCCGGCCGTGCTCGCCGCCGGTGATCCCGAACGACTTGGCCGGCGCGATATACTCCTCGCTGCCCCGCTTCTCGCGCTTCAGGTTCAGCTTCAGGTCTTCCAGCGCGGTCTTGTAGCCCACGTAGGCCGCGTTGTCCCAGGTGATCTTCGTGATCGGCTTGGGGGCCTCTTGCAGCCAGCCGTTGTTGGCGAACCGCCCGTCGTACACGGTGTCGTCCTGGGTGAACACCACCTCCAGGCCACCCTGCTTGGCCGGCAGCGCCAGCCCGCCCAGCCCCGCCTCGTTCAGCTTGGCCTCCACGGGTGCCACCGCGGTGCCGGCAACCCAGCCGTCATGCACTGCAGTCCGGAAAAAGGACTCGAAGTCCTTGAATTTGCCCAGCTCCGGGTTGGACCCGCGCTTCTCCTCGAACCAGCTTTTCCAATACCGGCGGACCAGGTCATAGCCTTGGCGCTCCACCAGCGGGGCGTCCTTGCTCTCCTTGACAGGATCAGACTCCACGGCCAGCAGGCCCGCCAGCAACTCGCCGGTGCCATGTCCGCGGTACAGCGGGGCGATCAGCGGTTGCACCAGGCAAGCGCGCCCGTCATGGGCCAGCAGGTCGCCCCACTGTTCCAGGTAATGGGTCTGGGGAATGCGCCACTGGCACTTGATCGCCGTCTCATCCTCATACTGGCCAAGATAGGCCGTGGTGCAGCCCTTCCTGCCCGAAAGCTTGACCAATTCATCGGCAAAAGGGACATCCGAAGGCGCGCAATACGCGGGATTGCCATCCACCACCAGCAGGAACTTCACCCGCTCGGCCTTGATGTCATCGGTCAACTGGGCCAGCGAATTGTCCAGAGCCAACGGTCGGCCGGCGGCCAGCGGCGCGCGATAGTGAACCGTTTTGCCGTTGTTGCCCAGCTTGCTGTTGATCGACGCGACCAGCGCGTGCACTTCCTTGGGCTGACGGGGCCCGGCCACCAGCAAAGTTTTGCCAGCGCGGCTCTCCGCCTTGTCCAGCTTTTTGCCGGTGTGGTCGTGCGATTTTTCCTTCAGGTCATCGGCCAGAACCTTGAGGAACCGCTCCTCGCTGGCATCCAGACCGCTGGCTGGCTTCCCACCAGCGGCACCCAACAAATGCGCCAGGTGAGCCACCAGCGCGGGAATCGCGCTTGGTCTAGAGGCCAGCCGGTGGTCCGCCTTCGTTCCCGTCACCGATAGCGTCGGCTCAATGGCATACAGGCGGGTCATGCCGGCGGGATTGGCCGCGTCACGCAGCTCGCCATACTGCCGCACCAGCGCCAGGTGAGCCGGCCCCTGGTTCAGCAGGTCGCTGTCCACCGTCACGATCACATCGGCCCGCACACCCTTGGCCGCGTCATGCAAAACCGGATGGGCTTCCAGGGGCTGGCCGAAAGCCAGGGCGTTCCCCTCAATGCCGTTGTCCGAGGCCAGCGCCTCGTGCTGATGCCACCGGGCACCCGGATGCTTCTTCAAAAACCGCTGGATCAGGTCCAGCTCGGTCGGCGAGGTCACCGTTCCGGTCAAGAGACGAATCGATGATCCCTGGTTGGCCTTGTCCAGTCCCGCCAAAGCCTTCTTCAGGCTGCGCAGGCAATCTTCCCAAGTCGTGGCAGACGCCTCAAAGTTGAGGCCATACTCACGGTCGGGATCGTACATGCCCAGCACAGAAGCCTGGGCGAACAGGTCGGTTCCAACCGAAACCCCATCGGCCGCCCCCGCGAAGGAGGGATGCTGGGTGTTCGGCTCAATCTTGATCGGCCTTCCTTCATAACTCTTTGCCAATACAGGGGTTGCGTAGCCACCCAAAGGCATGGATGTGGCAAAATACTGGGCCCGGCCGGGTTGAGTGCCCTCGGTGTCCACCACGTTGGGCACAATCAGACCCGCGGGCTGGCGGCACCCGGTGGCACCGGCTAACGCGATCGATGCACCCATCAAAGACAGGAAGGTGCGCCGCGACAGCGGATCAGCCCATTCACCGGCCTGGGAGGGGAACTCCCGGCTCAGCATCGACTGGAAATCAGGCTTCTCAAGGAGCTCCTCCAGGCTGCGCCACATCTTGGGCGCCGCGTTGGCCTCGCTCTTGGGCGCGTCGGCAACAACCGGTTTGATGCTCATGGCTGGCTGGTCTTCCGATCGGGTCTACGGGTCTTAAGTGGGCTTTCGCCCGTGTTTCGCCGGCCCGCCGGCTGGCGGGCGCCTTGGATCAACGGTGGCAGGTCGAACACTCGATGAGGGAGCGCACCTGGTACTGCTCCTTCAGCTTGTTGCCCAGTTCCTGTTGGGTCCAAACCTTGTCCGGGTTGTCCTTGTCTTTGAACTGCTCGGCCGTCCACGCCATGTTCGTGATCTGGTCCCTCGGCCGCAGGTGGTTCTCCGGGGCCCGGTGGCAGTCCA
>CAWUOE010000200.1:0-6317 GCA_963923355.1 uncultured Gemmataceae bacterium
ACTCGTGGCCCAGGTAACCATGGCAGTGCTTGATGTCGACAAAATCAAAACCGCAACGGGCCGCCAGCACACCGGCCTCGATGAAGGCATCAATCAGCCGGAAAAAATCGTCGTCGGTCATCAGGTGGTGAGGCAACCCACCCCCGCTCCGCCGGTCCAGGATGGGATGGTGGTAGGCGATCCACGGTTCCAGCTTGCCGCCCGGATTGGGGCGGGACCACCGACCCGAATGGGTCAATTGCAGACCTATGACCGGCCGGGATCGATCCCCCAGGGCCAACCGGTAGGCCGTCAGCAATTCTTCCCGCAGCGATTCCACCGCCTGCGCGGTCCGGTCATTCAGCACCAGTTGGTGCGGGTTGGCTCGTCCATCATGACGGACCGCCACAGCCTCCCCGCCCCAGATCAACCCGGCTCCGCTGGACCCAAACCGACGCCAGCGTCGGCGGGTCAGTTCGGTGGGCATGCCATCCGGACTGCCATCCCACCCCTCCATGGGCAATATCGCCCAGCGGTTGGGACTCTCCCCGGCTGCGGTCGTCAAAGACCATTGCATGGGCCCGCCTGGCTGGAAGGCATCCTCCACAGGCAGTTCAATTCCCTGCTGCCTGCAATATGACCGCAAGGCCGCCGCCTCACGCACCGAGGCCAGCTTCAAAAAATCCCGTCCGGATCTGTTGTTGGAGTCCACCATGGAAACCTCAGATTGCGCCGCACTCCTGAAGCATTCCGTCCAGTCGTTCCAGGATGGGTTGCATCAAAGCCAGATCCGTCTCGGGCCGCCGCGGGCATTCCGGGTGGATGCCAGGATGCCGGACCAGCCCCCGCAGATGCAGGAATTGCGCCGCCGAGTGCTTGTAGGCGGGCACCGGATCCCGGAAGGTCAAAAATCCGAGGTACTGCAGCCAATCGTTCAAGGGGAAGAAATGGGGGTTGCACTCACGCCATAACCGATCCCGCAAGGCGAAGGCCTCGGGGTGAAACGCGCTGAGCCCCAGCAGGTAATCGCTGCCATACATCACCATGTCGATCGCCAGGTCGTTCCCTGTGAGCACGAGGAAATCCGGCCGGTAACAGTCCCGCAAGGCCAGACGGTCCCACTCCCGCATCCTGTCGAGGGACGAATGCTTGGCCCCCAGACACTTCGGAATATCCAGCAATTCACGGTAGACATCCAAGCTGTAAATCTGGCCCGCCGAGGAAAACTGCTTGCCCAACTCAAACCCGATGAATCCCCTGGGACAATGGCCCCCCAGTTCCCGGTAGGCACTCACCAGGGCCGGGCCATCCAGCGCCGTCAGCCCATGCGACTGCATCACCACCGGAATGCCGCCAGCACGGTCGATGGCCGCAATCTCCTGGTGGTAGGAATCAGGCCGATAGGCATCCCCAGGCCGGTCTGGCACGCAGGCGCCCGCGACAAACTTGCGGCCCTTGGCCAGCGCTCCGCCAATCCGCAATGCTTCCAATCGCTGCGTGTGGCTCAGCAAGGGCCCGTAGCCGGTGTCCATGTTCAGGGCAGGTGTCAGTCCGGCCCCGAAAGTGCGGTCCACCAAGCTTTCCAACCCCTGCCAATCCGGTTGCCCCTCCGCATTGAATGGCAACAATACTGCCGACATCCCCACGATGGCCCGTCCCGGCTTCATGGGTGGCATTCCGCCAGCCGCCGGCCTGTTTTTTTCAGGATTCATGGGAAACCACGCGTTCAAAAGTTAGAATCGGGATATGGTCTGAACCGTTCTGGACTGAAATCTATGATACCAGCCCGGTCCCGCCACACTTCCGGAGATAGCCCGCATGTTGCCCCTAGCAGCCTTGGCGTTCCTGGGTTTGGGTTTCCAAACCACCGCCGGCCAAAATACCCCGTCAAACGCCGATGACCCGGCCTTGCGGGAAGTGCGCGAACTCCAGGCGCGCATCGAGAACGTGCGGGGGCTGAAATTCAAGGAACCGGTTCGGGTAGAGCGGATAAGCCGCCCCGCCGGTGAGGACCCCAGCAAACAGGGCTACTACGATCCTGCCGCCAAGCGGCTGGTGCTGTTCAGCGATGTGAAAGGCAGCTACCAGAAGGGGGTCCTGATTCACGAATTGGTGCATGCGCTGCAAGACCAGCACTTTAATCTGCAAAAGCTCGGAGCCAAGCTTCACCAGGCTGATGAAAACAACGATGAGTCGCTTGCCTTGTCGGCCCTCATCGAAGGCGATGCCTCCTTGGCCATGGTCGAGGTGCTCAAGGAGGAACAACCCGCCGCAGGCAAAATGCTCGAAAGCAAGCTGGAAACCGCCCGCAACCTGCGGAACGCATTTCTCTACGGCCAAGGTAGCCGCTATGTCCAAACCTTGAAATCCAAGGGGGGTTGGAAAAGTGTCGACATGGCCTACTTCAACCCGCCCACCTCCACCCGCGCCATCTTGGATCCGGGTACCCGCAAGGCCTCCATCAATCTTGGATCGGGAAAGGTGAGGGGAGCTTTCGGGCTGATGGAATCCTTGCTTGCCTGTCCGCAAACCCGCGAGAAGGCCGTCGCCCTTGCCAAGGCATGGCGGGGCGATCGTTTGGAGGAAAAAAGCTGCTGCACCGCTTGGACGCTGATGCTGGACACCCCCGAAGCCGCGGCCGAGGTCGCAGCCGCGCTGGAGCAATCCATGGGCCACCGTCACCCGGATTGGAAGAAAGCCCAAGCCAAGGGCATGGTTGCCTTCTGGGAGGTTCCCGGAAAGGGAGGAGCCGGTATCACGCGCCACGGGCAAACCGTCCTCGCCTTTGAGGATTTCAAGTCCACCAATACGGCGCCTTGGGCCTCACGCCTCCATTTGCCTCCCAAGATGAAGTTGGTGGCCGGAGCCAAGGCTGAACCCATCAGCACCGGGGCCTTCCTGGATGCGCTTCTGGCAGCCGACTTTGTGTGCGTGGGGGAGCGCCACGACAGCCTGCCTGAGCACCGGGCACAACTGTGGCTGCTACAACTCCTGCATGCCGCCGACCCCAACACCGGCTTGGGCATGGAGGCATTCCATCGTCCCTTTCAAAAACCCCTCGACGACCACAGTGAAAGCTTGATCGATGAGCCTGCCATGCTGACCCAAACCGAATATGCCTCCCGCTGGGGATATGCGTGGGAACTCGACGGCCCCCTGATGCGCTTCTGCCGCCAGCACCGACTTCCCGTCGCCGGCCTCAATATTCCCCGTGAACTCACCCGCCGGCTCAGCGCCGAGGGCTTCGAAAAGCTCTCACCCAAGGAAAAGGAAGAACTCGGGCCGATGGATTTCCAGGTAGCGGAACACCGCGCCCACTGGCTGGAACGGTTGGCAGCCATGCACGGCAATGGCACCGCTTCCCAGGATCGCAAGGAAAAAAGCTATCAGGTGATGGCCGCTTGGGATCACGGCATGGCCGCCTCGGCAGCCAAATTCAAAAAGGAACGCGGACTCAACCGAATGGTGATCATTGCTGGAAGCGGCCATGTTGAGAGGCGATTTGGCATCCCCAACCGCGTGGAAAAGCTCTCCGGCGGCAAGTCGGTGGCTGTGCGCGTCATCCAGGCCGGTGAACCACTGGAGGAAAAGGGTACCCCCCTGGCAGACCTGACCATCATCCTGGAGTGACAGTTGCCAGGAGGGGCACCGGGTTCCCGTCGGGGGCCGGTTAAATCCACCCGGAAAATTGTCCTTTTCTTCACAAAAACCACACATTGGTCTGTTAAACAAAAGTTTCCGGTCCGCAGGGGAAAACGGTTCCCGTCCGGTATAGCCCAGGTGTCCTTTCCATGCCTGCAGCTTCCCACACACCGTTCACCGCCATCATGCAGGAGCGCTCCCGCACGGGGCGGGGGCCGGACGGCACGGATCGAAAAACCAAGTTTGAGGTTCGTGACTGGGACTTCTGGTACGGGTCCAAGCAGGCCCTGCACTCCATCAACCTCCAGATCCCCGAACGGAGCGTTATGGCCCTCATCGGCCCATCCGGTTGCGGCAAGAGTACTTTCCTCTGCAGCCTCAACCGCATGAACGACTTCGTGGACAACTCGCGCCATGAGGGTCTGGTGGCGCTGGACGGTCGCGACATCTACGCGCGCGACTTCGATCTGGTGTCCTTGCGTCGCCGGGTGGGGATGGTCTTCCAGAGGTCCAACCCCTTCCCCAAAAGCATTTTCGAGAATGTGATCTTCGGCCAGAGGGTCGCCGGCCAGAAGGACCGCCGCGTTCTCGAGGAGGTGTGCGAAATCTGCCTCAAGCGTGCCGCGCTCTGGAACGAGGTTAGGGACCGTCTGGACGATTCCGCCATGACCCTCTCGGGTGGTCAGGCGCAGCGCCTGTGCATCGCGCGCGCGCTGGCCACCAACCCCGAGGTGCTCCTGCTAGACGAGCCGGCAAGCGCCCTCGACCCGGCCTCCACTGCCCGAATCGAGGACCTCATCTTCGAACTGAAGGAAAACTACACCATCGTCATCGTCACCCACAACATGCAGCAGGCCGCCCGCGTTTCCGACCAGACCGCCTTCTTTTTCGAGGGTCGCCTGATCGAGTACGGCCCCCCCCAGCAGGTCTACCCCCGCCCCGCCATGCGGCAGACCGAGGACTACATCACCGGCCGGTTCGGCTGATAGAACACCCGCCCATCCACGGGGATTTCCCATGTCCATCCACCTGCAACGCGATCTCGACAACCTGCAGCGACTGATCCTCTCCCTCGGCGGCCTGGTGGAAGCAGCCATCTTCAAGGCCATCCGCGCGCTGCGCGAGCGCCATGTGGGGCTGGCTCAAGAGGTGGTGGAAGGCGACTCCCAGATCGATGCCGACGAAAACGCCATCACCGAGGAGTGCCTGAAAATCCTGGCCCTCCACCAGCCGGTGGCAGGCGACCTGCGGCGAATCGCCACCGCCATGATGGCCGTTGTGGACTTGGAGCGCATGGGCGACCTGGCCGAGGAAATCGCAGAGCGTGCCGTGCACATGTCCAAGCTGAGCTGCGCACCCTTCCCGGACGGCATCGAGACCATGACCGACCTCGCCCTCACCATGGTGCGACAGTCCCTCAACGCCTTCGTCAACGGCGATTCCGACCTGGCCCGCCGCGTCATCCGCATGGACGATGCAGTCGACGGCTACAACGACAAGCTCATTTCCGAGATCACCAAAATCATGCGCTCGTCCCCCGACCTGATCGAGTGCGCTCTCTCACAATTCTCCGTGGTCCGCCACGTGGAGCGCATCGCCGACCACGCCACCAATATCGCTGAGGACGTCTGCTACCAGGTGGAAGGGCAACTCATCCGCCACCAGCCCCGCTGATCCGAACGGTTCACCGGAACGGCCCCCATATCAGGAACCTCGCCATGGCCCTGTCAGAAAAACTGGAAGATCAGGAAAAACAAACCCGCGAATCAGTCCTCATCATCGAGGACGAGACCGCCCTGGCTGAGGGGCTTGCCTACAACCTGCGCCGCGAGGGATTCGAGGTGGCCCAGGCCGCTGACGGCAGGACCGGTTTGTCCATGGCCCTGGCAAATCCGCCCGATGTCCTGCTGCTCGACATGATGCTGCCGGGAGTGGCAGGGGTGGACATCCTGCGCGAACTACGCTCGAACGAGAAAACCAAAAAATTGCTTGTCATCATCCTGTCCGCAAAGAGCGAGGAATCCGATCAACTCGTCGGCTTCTCCATGGGGGCGGATGATTATGTGACCAAGCCGTTCAGCGTGAAGGTCCTCATGGAACGCATCAAAGCCCTCAAACGGCGCAAGTCCGAAGGGGAACCGACCACCAAAGGTGATCGCCCGCTAATGGCCGGCCCGGTCCGCATCGATCAGGTTCGCCACAAGGCGTTTTTGGACGGGCGTGAACTCGATCTCACACCCACGGAGTTTAGGCTCCTGCAATGCCTCGTGGCACAGCCCGGTAGGGCATACACGCGCCGCCAATTGATGGAAGCTTCCATCGGGGACGGCGCCGTGGTTCTCGAGCGCACGATCGATGTGCACATCAAGACCCTCCGACGCAAATTGGAGGACGACTCCCTCGTGGAAACCGTGCGCGGTGTCGGCTACCGCTTCCGGGAATGACAGACCCTGTCGGTCAACCGTCATCTCCTGCTATCCAGAACGGACTGCGGGACTTGTTTCGAAAAAAGGGATGTGGCCGGTTTTTTGAGGCGTTTCCCTGCCTTTTTCCGCCAAATCCCCGTCACAACTTGACGAAACAGCAGGTTGGCTTCTATTTTTGATCTATCTGCTCCAAGCGGCCCTGTCGTCTAGTGGCCTAGGACACAGCCCTTTCAAGGCTGCGACACGGGTTCGAATCCCGTCAGGGTCAAT
>CAWUOE010000201.1:0-6231 GCA_963923355.1 uncultured Gemmataceae bacterium
CGCGCCACCGCCTCCGCGGTGGTGCGCGCATCGCCCGAAAGCATCACCACCTCCAATCCCAGCGTCTGCAGGCGCTGGATGGCGCCGGCCGAGGTGGGTTTGACCGGGTCGGCGATGGCCAGGCTGCCCGCAAGGGAACCATCCACCGCGGCCAGGATCAGGGAGGGCCCGTGGCCTGAACCCGCAGAGGGCAAATGGATGCCTGCCTCGTGCAGAAAGCGGGCATTGCCCAGCAGCACCTCGCGGCCGTCGACCCGGGCTTTCAGGCCCAGGCCGGGCGTGGCAAGGAAACCTTCGGGCATGGACAGCGGCAGATTCTCCCGCTGGGCTGCCTCCACCACCGCCCGTGCCAATGGATGCTCGGAGGAGCGCTCTGCCGAGGCAGCCAGGCGCAGCAGTTCGTTGGCGGTGAAGGGGGCCGCCGGGCGGATGTCAGTCAACGCGGGCTTGCCCTCGGTGATGGTGCCCGTCTTGTCCAGCACGATGGTGGTGACCTGGTGGGCGGTTTCCAGCGCCTGGCCTCCGCGGATCAAGATGCCCAACTGCGCGCCCCGGCCGGTACCCACCAAAATGGCGGTGGGGGTGGCCAGACCCAGTGCGCAGGGGCAGGCGATGATCAGCACCGACACCGCCGCTATCAGCCCCCTGGACAGTCGGAAATCCACCGGTGCCAGAAGCCACCAGGCGGCGAAGGTGAGCACTGCCAGGCACAGCACCACGGGCACAAAGATGCCGGCAACCTGGTCTGCCAGTTTCTGGATGGGGGCCTTCGAGCCCTGCGCCTGCCGGACCAGGCGCACGATCTGCTGCAGCACCGTGTCGCCGCCCACCCGGGTGGCGGAAAGGCGGAACGCGCCGGTGGTGTTCAGCGTGCCGCCGGTCACCGTGTCGCCCGGTCCCTTGGCCACGGGCAGAGGCTCCCCTGTCAGCATGCTTTCATCCAGGGAGGAATCGCCCGAGAGCACCACGCCATCGACAGGCACCTTTTCACCCGGGCGCACCAGCACGATGTCCCCCACGCGGACCTTCTCGATGGGCAGATCCATTTCCATGCCGAAACGTTCCACCCGCGCGGTACGGGGGCTCAGCTCTATCAGGGCCTGGATGGCGCCCTGGGCGCGGGCAGTGGCCCGGGCCTGCAGCAGGTTGCCCAGCAGGATGAGCGTGATGATGGAGGCGGCCACCTCGTAGTAGACCGGTGGCCCGGCGTGCGTGTGACCGGCGGTGTCTGGGGCGGTGGACACGGCTGCGGGCCACACGGTGGCAGCCACGCTGTAGGCAAACGCGGCCAGGGTGCCGATGGCCACCAGGGTGTTCATGTCGGCGGCACCATGGCGCGCCGATTTCCACGCCCCCATGAAAAACTGCCGACCCGCCCAAAACAGCACCGGGGCGGTGAGCAGCATCTCCAGCCACGGTTTGCCGGGGAAGTGCAGGAGAGCTTCTAGGGGCGGTAACAGATGCCCCGCCATGGCCAACACCATCACTGGAACGGTGAGGCAGGCCGCCAGAATGAAGTTCCGCCGCACCAGCAGGTATTCCTGCGCCCGGGCCTGCAGCACCAGCGCCTCGGATCCCTCGCCGTCCGGGGTGGGCCGTGAATTGTCAGCGGCGGTTGGAAGTATGGCATCGTAGCCTTGATCGCGGACGACATCCCGCAGGAGTGACCGGTTGGTCAACTCCGGGTGGAATCGGACCGTGGCGCGGGATGAGGCAAAGTTGACCACGGCCGATTCGACGCCTGTTGACTGGCGCAGCGCCTTCTCAATGCGGTTGGCGCAGGCCGCGCAGTGCATCCCCAAAAGGGGCACCTCGAGGGTGGTAGTGGACTCTTTCCGATTGGACGGACCTTCCATGCCAATCACTCCGAAGCTCCAGCCCTGTATCTGATGCCGCAACAGACTTGAACCCACAGCCATTATGAGGTGCGTGTCAACGGGCGCATGATTTTTGGGCAAAAATCCGTCGGCCCTGCTGAAAGTTGGTCAACTTTACGCAGAACATGAAAAATCGGGCTGAGGGAGTGTCATATTTGTCCCGTTTTTGACAAATCCATGTGAAGAGGGTTCTTTTGAATGGTCCAAACGTGGCGCCTGGAGGGGAAACCGTGGCAACGAGCACCGTGTCGCGTTGGTTGAGCATCTGTGTCCTGGTTGTTTTGGGCGGGGCCCTGGCGTGTGCCCAGCAAACAGGCAGGCGCAACACCCCCAAGGTGGAGCCTCTCAGCAAGGTCAAACTGGAGGTGAGTAGCCCGGCCTTTCAGGATGGCGGCAAGTTTCCGATCGAGTTCACCGGCGATGGGGAGGGAATTTCGCCACCCGTTTCCTGGAAGAATCCTCCCCCTGGAACGAAGAGCTATGCCTTGAACCTGTGGCATATACCCGGGCAGGGGGACGTCAAATCCTACTGGGTGGTTTACAACATCCCGGCTGACAAGACCGGACTGGAGAAGGGATCCAAGGGCGTGGGAATCACAGGTTACAACGACAAGAACCGCCAGGGCTATGACCCGATGAAGTCGAAGGGGCCAGGCGTGAAGGAGTACAACATCACCGTCTATGCCCTTTCCGAGGAGCCCAAGTTCGGCAACCAGAAAGTCAACCGGGCGGAACTGCTCAAATCCATCGAGAAGATCACCCTGGCGGAAGGAACTATCCGGTACAAGTACGAGCGCGGGAAAGCCAAGGAATAAGGGGAGGGCAGCGGTTTCATACCAAGGCTGTCAGCCTGTTCCCAAGCCTGTCATGGTTAAGCCGGATGCGGGGAACGGGAAACAAGGGGGTGTGTCATTTTATCCTGGATTGGCTGTGTGTTTGTTGCATCCCTGGCCAGCGCCGCGGACCTACGCCTTGCTTCCGTGTTTGGCGACCACATGGTGCTCCAGCGCGAAAAGCCGGTAGCCATTTGGGGGCGGGGAGAACCCGGCGGGTCGGTCACGATTCGGTTCGCGGGTCAGGAAAAAACCGTCACTGCGCGGGAGGATGGCACCTGGCTGGCCAGGCTGGAGCCGATGCCCGCCAGCCACGAACCTCGGGAACTGGTCGTGACCGGCAATGGGCAGACCAGGAAATGTACCGACGTTCTGATGGGTGAGGTCTGGTTATTGGGCGGCCAGAGCAACATGGAGATGCCCCTTTGGTGGAGGGGCGACGGGAAAAGGAATGCAGACGGGACCCGGCTGGTTCTGGATACGGATCATCCCTGGCTGAGGTGCCTGCTGATGCCACAGCGGGCTTTTGCCAGCCGGCAGGAAGGTTTTCCGCAGGATACCCGCCGGGGGGAGGCTAATGCCGGCCAATGGTTTGCCTCCCGCAGCAGTGACCCAAACATCAGCGGTTTCAGCGCCCTGGGGTACTTCATCGCGCTTGGCTTACATGAAAAGCTAGGGGTACCCATCGGCATGGTGGATGCCTCCTGGGGTGGAACCATTGCATCCGCCTGGGTCGACCGGGAGACCCTGAATGGCATTCCCGAAGCGGCAGCCCTGATAAAAGCCAGGGAATCGGCAGCCTCAGACTGGTCCGAGGAAAAGGCCCGCTTGCAACTGGACCGCGAGCTGGCCGATTGGGAACGAAGGGTCGCCATCGCCAAGGCGGAGAAAAAAGGGATACCCGGCAAACCCCAACTGAGGACGGACCCAAGGCTTGATCGCAATTTCCCGTCGGGCCCGTTCAACGGGATGATCTGGCCCCTGCGAAACATGGCGGTTCGCGGGGTTTTCTTTTACCAGGGGGAAAACAATTACTTTGACCAGGTCGACCCGTTTGAGAGGACCTACCCGGCCGTGGTCACTTCCTGGCGTAAGACTTTTAGCGAACCAGACCTTCCCTTTTGCCTGTTCCAGATCTGCGGATGGGAAAACAAGGACATGTTGTACCGGCAGACCAAGCTCCCCATCCTGCAGGAACAGCAGCACCGGGCGCATTTGTCCCTGCCGCGCACAGGTTTTGTGGTGACAACCGACTATCCACACACCGACATTCACCCCATGAGAAAGCGACCCATTGCGGAGCGGGCAATCCGTTGGGCCGAGGCCGAGGTGTATGGCGACAAAAAAACGACCTGGGGCACACCGTCATTCCAGTCGATGCGGCGGGAGGGTAAACGGCTTATCCTGGAATTTTCCATGGTGGGAAACGAGAGACTGGAACTTAAGAAGGATCCCGCGGGTTTTGTCATCTCGGAAAAAGGCGGCAAGTTCCTCGAGGCGAAGGCGGAAATCCTCGATGCTAAAACCGTGGCGGTCTGGAACGATACTGTCGCCGAGCCTTGGGCGGTCCGTTACGCGTGGAGCCAGCGGGCAATCTGCGGCTTGTATACCAGTAGCGGCCTACCGGTGGGGCCATTCCGCACGGACACCGGTCCCATCCCACCCAAGGAAATCGAGGATTGATGAAGGGATCTTCTTTTTGGAGCCCACTTTAAGGTGCCAATGTAAATAAACAGCAATCTTTTCATCACATATCATTAATAATAAGCATTCAGATCCTGTTTAGGATGGGATTGAGTGTCGTCATGCCATCCAAGGCGGTAACTTGCCCGCAACCCAGGCAGGATCTTCCATGAATCCTCGGAAAGCGTTCACCCTGATTGAATTGCTGGTGGTGATCGCGATCATCGCCGTGCTGGTGGGTCTGTTGGTTCCGGCGGTCCAAAAGGTTCGGGAAACCGCCAACCGGGCCAAATGCTCCAACAACCTGAAACAGATCGGTCTGGCCCTTCACAACCACCTTGCCACCCTGGGTAATTTTCCCGCCTGCGCGGAAATGCCGCGGGACCAGGTTTCCCAGCCCTGGAGCGCCCATGCCCGGTTGTTGCCCTACCTTGAGCAGGAAAACCTGGCCAAGCTGATCGATTGGGGAACCGCCCGCAACGATTTTCGCACCCGGCCCGATGTGGCCAAGATGCGGGTGGCAACCTGGATGTGCCCTTCGGAAACCAAAGACAAGGAGCGGGTGACGGCCAATATCACTTACTACCCCAACAACTATTCCTTCGCCCAGGGAACTTGGTTTATTTACGATCCGGTATCAGGCCAGATTGGTGACGGTGCCTTCGCGCCGAACTTCCGGGCCAAACCCTCCGATCTTTCCGATGGCACTTCCAACACCCTGGGTGCCACCGAGAACAAGGCGTACCAGCCCAATGTCTGGGATACCCAACTACCCGCCAAGCTCGGGGCGCCGATTCCATCCACGCCGGTGGAAATTTCCAGCCTGATCGGTTCGGGAACCTTTGATGAGAACGGTCACACCGAATGGGTGGAGGGGGATGTGCATGAAACCGGGATCACCACCACCTTCACGCCCAATTATCCGGTTCTGGTGACGGTGGGCGGGCAACTGAAGGACATTGACCTGACCAGCATGCGTGATGGTGAATCCATCACCCTGCCCACCTATGCCGCGGTCACTGCGAGAAGCTACCACAGCGGTGGGGTGGTCAATGTGCTGATGATGGATGGGGCTGTGCGCCCGGTTGCACCGGGAGTGACCCTGGCGGTCTGGCGCGCCGCAGGCACCCGGGCCGGCGGTGAAACCCTGGGGTTGGATTGAGGTGGGTGCTTTGCAGGGTCAACAAGCCAACCAGGTGTGGAAACAACGCACGGTCTGGATAGCCATGGGCCTGGTGCTGGCAATGTCAGCTCTGGGTGTCTGGCTGTTTGTCAGTGGGCCCACCAGGCCCGTGCCCGGTGGTCCGGGCAAGGTGGAGGCGGATGCCTTTCTGGAAAATCTGCGCAAGGGGCGTACCGACCAGGCCTGGCAAGCTGCGGCTAGTGACCTCAAATCTTTCATGGGCAAGGATTCGCTGCGCGCCCTGGTGAAAAAACACCCGTCGTTGAAGGAACAGGCTTCCGGGGTTGCCGAGGAGGGCATGCAAGCCGGGGATGGGCGAGAAATCCACGAGTACCTGACCCAGAAAACCGGCAAAAAAATAACCATCGGTGTCACACTGGAAAACGGGAAGCCCAAAGTGGACAGCGTGCAAATCCATTGAGGGGATTAAGAGCTACCATGCCAGCGATGCACTTCAAATTTGGGCCCATTTGTCCTTAGGTCAAATCCTAATTTTTTCCTCATTAAGCCTCTAATTCGGGAGTGGTAACCTTGCTGGTCCTAAAGCGAGCAGATCAGGAGGAGTAAGCGATTCACCACCCAGCAGATCATCAAAATGTGGAAGCAAAGCTTAGTTGACATTAATCCAAGGGAAAGTGTTTTCACCCTTGCTGGT
>CAWUOE010000202.1:0-6226 GCA_963923355.1 uncultured Gemmataceae bacterium
TCGTTCCACAGCTTCGGCTTTTCAGCGATGAAGCGTTTCATCAGGGCGATGCAACGGGGGTCGTTGCTGATGGTCAGGTGCACGCCGCGGGAGCGGAGAAGGTCTTCATCGCCCTGAAAGGTAACATTTTCGCCGATCACCACACGGGGGATTTTGTAGAGCAGGATGGCGCCAGTGCACATGGGGCATGGGGAGAGAGTGGTGTAGAGGGTGCTTTCGGCGTAGACGCTGGCGGGGAGGCGGCCGGCGTTTTCGAGGGCGTCCATCTCGCCGTGCAGGATGGCGCTGGCCTTCTGGACCCGGCGGTTGTGGCCACGGCCGATGATCTTGCCCTGATGTACCAACACCGAGCCGATGGGGATACCACCTTCGGCCAATCCCTGTTCAGCCTCGGCAATGGCGGCATCGAGAAACGGGTCCATGGCAGGGGGTTCCGCTATCAATCCTCGCTGCCGGATGAGATGTCAGGCAGGCCCAAAATCTCCAGGTGCTCGCTCTCGCGATCGCGCATCATGCGGCGGTCGTGCGGGTCCTTGTCATCGTAGCCCACCAGGTGCAGCAGGCCGTGGATGACATAGAGCGACAACTCGAGTTGAGGGTCGTGGCCGCGTTCGGCGGCCTCACGCATCGCCACCTCGACGCCCAAGACCAGTTCCCCCTGCAGGACCTTGCCCGCTGAATAGGGAAAAGAGATCACATCAGTGGGGTAATCATGCTTCAGGAATTGGTTGTTGACCCGCTGGCTGGTGGCATCGTCCACGAAGGCCAGGCTGATCTCGAATTCCTTGATATCCTCATTCGCCAGGACCGACTCGGCCACCTTGCGGAAGCGGGCCTTGTCGATCTTCAGGTGTTCCTGGGGGGAGGCGATGCGAACGGGCATGGCTTATTTCTTAGCCCGCTTTGGCCAACGGGGTCGGTTGGGCCGTGGTGGTTTCGTCGAGAACCTTCAGGCGCTCGGGTGAACCCATGGCAGGGGCGACCTCCTGATCACCCGAGGTGAAGACCGCGGGTTGCAGGTCGAGGACCTCCTGGGCGAGAAGGGCATAATCTTCCGCCCCGTGGCAGGTGGGCGCGTAGCCAAAGATGGATTTGCCGAAGCTGGGGCATTCGGCCAGCTTGATGTTCCTGCGGATGCGCGTGCGGCACAGTTGCGCGTCGGCCCAAGGGTTTTTCCCACCCCGCGACTTGGCGAGGAACCGGTTGATGTCCTCGACAATCTCGTGCGTGAGCTTGGTTTGCATGTCGCACAGGGTCAGCACGACACAGGTGACCTTCAGCCCGGGGTTGAGTCGTTTGGTCACCAAGCTGGTGGTCTCGAGCAATTTGCCCAGCCCATGCAACGCCAGAAAGTGCGGCTGGAGCGGGATAATGACTTCATCGACACAAGTGAGCGCGTTGAGAGTGAGGACGCCCAGGGACGGTGCGCAGTCGAGCACCAGGACATCGAAGGCCTCCGGTTCGGCGTTGACCAAATCGCGCAGGATCATCTCACGGCCAACCACACCGGACAGTTCCACCTCGGCTGCAGCCAAGTCCAACGAGGAGGGTGTGACCCACAGGTTGGGTTCGACGTTCAGCCTGGATTGCGACCACGGTGTTTGGCGCACCAGCATGTCGTACATCGTGTTCATGCCGCGGGTGGCCGTGACACCGAGATGCGAGGAGGCGTGTGCCTGAGGATCGAGATCCATCAGGCAAACGGTTTTCCCGGCTCCGGCCATCGCTGATGCCAGATTGACCGAGGTGGTGGTTTTGCCGACACCACCTTTTTGATTGAGAATCGCAATCTTTCGCATGGCTGATGCCCCTGAATCCTTTCCGGGCGCAATGAACCCAAGAGACTAGTGATTTTTGGCGGTTGACGAAACCCCATCTGATTTGCCGGCATTCTGCCCTTTTTGCCCATTTTTACAGGTTGCCCAAACGCCTATTAAAAGCGGGAAAACTGTGTTGCCCCGGAAATCGGGATTTTGGTACTTGAGGGATGTTGCCCGAAATCCTGTTTCGGGTCCGGGAAGGACGCCCGGTCGCACCATGGACTTGCGCTCAAGGAAGGGCGGGGCCGCATGCAAGTGGTCATCCTCTGCGGGGGCCAAGGGACTCGCCTGCGCGAGACCTCTGAGCATCTCCCCAAGCCGATGGTTCCCATCGGTGGCAAACCCATTTTGTGGCACATCATGAAGCACTGCGCGGCCCATGGGTTGCGTGAGTTTGTTCTGTGTCTGGGTTACAAGTCCTATGAGATCAAGCGGTGGTTTCTGGAATATCACCTGCGCGAGCGGGATTTCACCTTCCGTCTGGGCCGGCCGGACCAGATGGAAATCCATCCGGCTGACCGCGACGAGGAGGACTGGCTGGTTACATTCGCCGAAACCGGCGAGCAGACCATGACGGGTGGCCGGGTGCGCCGGGTGGCGCCGCACCTGCGCGGCGGCCATTTTTTGCTGACCTACGGTGACGGTGTCTCGGATGTGGACCTTGGGGAGCTGGTGCGTTTCCACAAGAGGACTGGCAAGCTGGCCACCGTGACCGCGGTGCGCACCCCCGGGCGGTTTGGCGAGCTGCGCCTGGAAGGGGATACCGTCGAGGCGTTCGAGGAAAAGCCGGACGTGACGCCGGGTCGAATCAATGGCGGGTTTTTCGTGGTGAGACGCGAGGTGGTCGACAGGTTGGGGGATGATCCCGCCCTGGTTTGGGAGCGGGGACCATTGGAAGGTCTGGCGGCTGAGGGTGAGCTGGCGGCCTATCGCCACGACGGTTTCTGGCATGCGATGGACACACCGCGCGACCATGTGGAATTGGAGAGGCTGTGGGCCACCGGGCAGGCACCCTGGGCCACCTGGAACCATTTCAGCCCGAGCGAAAAACGCGTTCGTCGGGTTCAGCCGACACCCCTGAGAGAACGGGCATGAGCTCAGTATCTGCCAAGGACAACGGATTCTGGCGCGGTCGCCGGGTACT
This sequence comes from uncultured Gemmataceae bacterium, assembly GCA_963923355.1. GTDB lineage: Bacteria > Planctomycetota > Planctomycetia > Gemmatales > Gemmataceae > UBA6894. The sequence continues at coordinate 2,965 of CAWUOE010000202.1, forward strand.
GATCACCGGCTGCACCGGTTTGGTGGGGGCGTGGACCACACGCGCATTGGTCGCGCGCGGGGCCCATGTGGTGGGTCTGGTGCGCGACCGGGTGGCGGGCTCGGACCTGCGCCGTGGTGGACTGGTCCGCAAGATCGACCGCGTGCACGGTCGGTTGGAGGATTTCACTTTCCTAGAGCGAGTGGTCAACGAGCACGAGATCCAGACCATTTTCCATCTGGCGGCCCAGGCGATCGTTGGGACCGCCAACCGGTCACCTTTGGCCACCTTTGAGGCCAATATCCGCGGCACCTACAACCTGATGGAGGCGGCGAGGCGCAGCGGGCTGAATCCGCATGTGGTGCTGGCCAGTTCGGACAAGGCCTATGGAGACCAGGCCGGCAAGGCCTATGACGAATCCTCGCCATTGGCCGCGACGCATCCCTATGACGTGAGCAAGGCATGCGCCGACATGCTGGGACGCAGCTACTTCCAGAGCTATGGTTTGCCCGTGTGCGTGACCCGCTGCGGCAACTTCTTCGGCGGCGGGGACCTGAACTGGAACCGCCTGGTGCCAGGGGCTATCCGGAGCCTGCTGGCGGGCGAAGCACCCGTCCTGCGTTCGACCGGCCGTGAGCTGCGCGACTATTTTTATGTGCGCGACGGGGCGATGGCCTACATCCACCTGGCCGAGCGCATGGCTGCTGATGAGACGATCCATGGCATGGCCTTCAACTTCTCAGCCAACTTCCGGATGAATTCGCTGGAGATGATCGGGGCTATCTGCAGGCAGCTTGGTAGTCGGATCGAGCCACGGATTCTGGGTACCGCCACCAACGAGATACCGGCCCAGCGGGTGGACAGCACCCTGGCCCGCGAGAGGCTGGGCTGGGCCCCCCGATGGACTTTTGACGAGGCTCTTGAAGAGACGCTGGCTTGGTATCGCGCCCACTTGGCCGGCTTGGAAAACGAGGCTGGCGGGTTGGATGAACCGGAGATGCCCGCGGGGAGGCGGCTGGGCCGGGCGGCCTGAAAACACCCGACGATTGGACCGCGACACCAGGAAACGACACCATGAGCACCCCGAAAGAGAAACCGATCCTCACCGCAGGTCCCTCCATCACCAGGCTGGAGCAAGACTATGTGGCCGACGCGGTGGCCCACGGATGGAACCAGGACTGGAACCTGTATTTGGAACGCTTCCAGCGTGCCTTCGGCGAGGTGACCGACACCCGATTCACCCTGGCCACCAGCTCGTGCACCGGGGCGCTCCATCTGGCGCTGCTGTCGCTGGGCGTGGGACCTGGCGACGAGGTGCTGGTGCCGGAGACAACCTGGGTGGCAACGGCCAGCGCGGTGAAATACTGCGGGGCAAACCCGGTGTTTGTGGACGTGGAACCCGACACCTGGTGCATGGACCCGGACAAGTTGCTGGCGGCCATCACGCCACGCAGCAAAGTGGTGGTGCCTGTGCACCTGTACGGGCAGCCGGCGGACATGGGTCGGATTCTTTCGATTGCCAAAGCCCACGGCCTGAAAGTGATGGAGGACGCGGCACCGGCCCTGGGAGCCACCGTGCTAGTGGATGGCAAGGAAAGGCCGGTCGGATCACTGGGGGATGTGGCCTGCTTCAGCTTCCAGGGTGCCAAGATCATGACCACCGGAGAGGGTGGCATGCTGGTGACCAACGATCCGGCGATCCACGATCGCGCCAGTTTTCTGAATGATCATGCCCGGGACCGGGCCAACGGTTTTCAGATTTTGGAAGTGGGATACAAGTACAAAATGTCCAACATCCAGGCCGCCCTGGGTCTGGCCCAACTGGAGCGGCTGGATGAGCTGGTGGGACAGAAGCGGCGGATCATGGGCTGGTACCGTGACCGGTTGGAAGGCTTGGAAAGCGTTGCGCTGAATGCGGCGAACGACTGGTCGAAACCGATTTTCTGGATGAGTTCGGTGGTGCTGGATGAGAAGGTATCCCCGAGCCGGGAGCAGGTGACCCGGCACCTGAAGGAACTGGGTATCGATACCCGTCCGTTTTTCCCGCCGCTGTCCAGTTTCCCGATGTTCCGCACCGTGGCGGGCCCGGGCCCAGTAGCTTCACGGATTGGTCGGTCCGGAATCAATTTGCCCAGTGGGCACTCGCTCACCGAGGGTGATGTCGATCGCGTTTGCCGGGGGCTGAAGTCTGTGCTGGCTGCCCGGCCTGTTGTGGCGGCCTGAGGGGTTTCCATGGCAACCCATGCTCTTCATCAGGGCCCATTGCAGACGGGCACGCCTGTCCATTCCGGTGGTGGGTCTGGACAAAAGGTATTTGATCTTTTTGCGGAACTGAAAAATCCCGCCACGACGACCGAAGTCATGGCCCTGGGTGATGGCCCCCGTTCGATGGGCAAACTAGTCCCGGTGACTTTTGCCGACCTGGTGGATGATCAGGCGGTTGCTCGATTGGCCCGGTGGCGGCAATCGGCACCGGAGGCTTTCCCCTCGGTGTCTCCGGTGACCGTGGAAGGCACCGGGCGGTGGCTTGAAAAAAGTGTCCTGGGTCAGGCGGACCGGATGCTGTTCTGGGTGATTGACGGCGATGGCAAACCCGTTGGCCATGCCGGCTTTTTCCGGTTTGATCCGGAAAGCAACACGATCGAAATTGACAATGTGCTGCGGGGTGAGAAGGCTTGCTCGCGCGGGATCATGACCCTGGCGGTACGGACCCTGTGCACCTGGGCGCTGGATCGACTGGGTGTGGAGGCCCTGTGCCTGCGGGTGTTTGATGACAACCCTCGGGCGATACGCCTGTACCGGAATGTGGGTTTTCGAGAGTTGTTTCGATTGCCCCTGGCTCGGCATGAGGAGTCGGCGGGACATCGCTGGGTGGAGGTGGGACCGACGCACCGCGGCCCGGTGGGGCGACATTTTGTGACGATGCGGCTAGACCGGGTGGGGGTCATAAAAGACGTGCCGCACCGGAAGGCTACTGCCAAGCCCGTGCTGAGCATTGTCATGCCGGCCAAGAATGAGGAAGGCAACCTGCACCGGGCCTTCCAGGAGTTGAGTTCGGTACTGGAAGCCCTTGGCGAGCCTTACGAGGTGCTGGTGATCGACAATGCCAGTAGCGATGGCACCCGGGAAATCATGCATGGCTTGTGCGGCCGGGATGCCCGCTGGCGGTATCTGCGTTTCTCGCGGGATTTCGGTGTGGAGACCTCCATGGCTGTTGGACTGCGATCAGCCCGCGGTGATGCGGCGATGGTGGTCTTCAGTGACCTGCAGGACCCGGTGGAAC
>CAWUOE010000203.1:0-6201 GCA_963923355.1 uncultured Gemmataceae bacterium
GGCATGTCACCTTGGGCGCCGGCGATGCCAACACCTGCATGTCCGTCCATTTCGTTTTGGACCAGCATCGTGTTCGCATTGCGTGGTGTGGCCGGCATCGGCCAAACACCACCAGCTGATTTGATTTCTGCCTGAAAAACGGGTGCAGGCTGATCCTGCACCCCATCTGTTCTGATTGGGGTGCGCGTGGCGGTGGAGCCCGCGGCAAACAAAGGTCGAAGTGGAGGAGAGACATGTCATACGGTACGGTTCAGCGATTACTGGAGACCTGCCTTGATGCGGATCTGCCCATCCTCATCGAGGGCAAACACGGTTCCGGCAAGTCTGAGATCGTCGAGGCTGTAGCCCGCAGCAGGGGCATTGGATTTTTGGGCCTGGACTTGTCCGCGGCCGAGCCGGTCGATTTGTTGGGGCTTCCCTCATCGGGCACTGGATCCACCACCTACCTCCCGCCAGCATGCCTTCCCACCCGCGGGAAGGGGATCCTTTTCCTGGATGAAGTCAATCGCATCCTCCGGCAGTTGCGTGCCTGTCTCCTGACCCTGATCACCACCCGGCACATCCCACTCTCCGGGTATCGGTTACCACCCGGATGGCGCATTGTGGCCGCCTGCAATCCTTCCGGGGCCGACTACCATGTCGACGAACTTGATCCCGCACTGGCTTCCCGGTTCGTTCGTTCGAGGCTCGAGCCTGAGGTCCCGGGATGGGCAGACTGGGCACATGACCATGAGGTCCATCCCGAGGTGATATCGTTTGTCCGCTCCCTCGGGAATTTCAGTGCTGACGGTAATCCCAGGGCCTGGGTGATGCTCTCGAGGTGGCTCACCACGAATAAGGCATGGCGGGAGGATCCCGAGACGCTCACGGCCTGTGCTGAGGGGCTTGTGGGCATGCGGGAGGGGCGGGCATTCGTGGGCTACCTCATGAGCGCCCTGCGACCCCTGAGCCTGGAGACTGTCCTTGCAGGCGACCAGGGATACCGCTCCCAGGTGGCCGAGTGGACCCGGCTCAAGCGAGTGGACCTATTCAGCTCCACTGCTGATGCGATCCGGATGGGCATGCTCGACATCCGTGGCGTCGCCAGGATCGCGGGTGGACGGCCACCGGCGGTCGTTGCGGCAGAGGTCGCCAAATTCGCGAGGCTTTGCCCTGCCGACATCGGAAGGCGTGTCATTGAGTCGGCCGAGCGTTACCGTGTCGAGGCCACCACCGTGGGGGCGAAAAAATGAGGACATCCGATTCATCCATCGACAGGGCCTGGGCAAACATTCGGGCCGCGGAGCAGCGAATCGCCTGGGAGTGCCCGTTCCACGGCTTCAATCTTGCTTCGATGCGAATGGGGCCCGACCCGGCCGCGGAAACCATGCGCATTGGCAAGGCCAAGGGGATCGTGACGGTTGGGTTCTCGTCCGATTTTGTGGCGGGCCTGACCGTGACCCAGACAGCCGCCGTCCTCAAGCACGAGTTGCATCACCTGGTTTTCGGGCACCTTGCGCACACGCGCAGCGCATTTCCCAACACCCTGGCCAGGACCATAGCCGAAGAAGTATGCGCTAACGAGTGGATTGAGGCGCGAGACCTGCCTGGCAAGCCGATCCTGCTAAGCCAATTCCCGGAGCTCAGGGAAAATCAGACATTCGAGGAGAGGTATAAGCTGTTATCCGGGCTCCGACTCGACCAGGACCCGCGCACCGCCGGGCTGGGCGATGAGATTGCCAGGCGGGAGTCGGACGCGGGCACCATCACTCGGTCCGATGTCGCCAGGATGGCCGAGGCGGCCGTTGCCAACCTCGGCGCGGAAAAGGCTGCCAAGGGTATGGCCCAGGGCATGCAGCGCGCGATCCTCAACGGGATCGGCCGGGGTACCGAGGCTGGCGGGCTCAGCGTGCTTGTTCCGGTTGCCGAGGGGAAGGCTGTCATCCCCTGGGCCGCGAAACTAAGGAAATTCCTCGGCATGGATGCCGGGCATTCGCAGCCAACCTACTGCAGGCCATCGCGAAGACATCGCAGCTTGGCGGGGCTTGTCCCCGGCTGGGAGACCAAGCCCCGCAACCCGCGCCTGATGATGGTGCTGGACACCAGCGGTTCCATGGACGACACGCTCCTTGCCGAGGTGCAGAGGGAGATACGCGCGATTGTGCCCCACTGCGAGCCTTGGCTGGTGCAGTGCGACACGCAGGTACATGAGGTGAGGCGGATCGGGGCCATGGAGATGGCCAGCCCACTGAAACTCCATGGGCGCGGTGGAACCGATTTTCGGCCCGCGCTATGCCCGGACCTCATCCGCCGCATCAGGCCAGCATGGATCGTCGTTTTCACCGACGGACAAGGTCCGGCCCCCGAATCACCTCCCCCGTGTCGTTTGGCATGGATTCTCTGTGGCCCCCGGGCCAGCGTGCCAGCGAACTATGGGGAGGTGATCGAGATGGGGAGCCACAACTGTGTCAGGATTCCCCAAGGCTAGCAGGAGATTTCTTATGGTGCGTGAGATCGTCGTTGGTGGTGATGAGCTGGGCATGAGTGCCCATGCTGGTGATCCAGGGGTACAGGCGCAGGCCGGGCCTGGGGAAATTCGGCCAGCGGATGGGGAAGGGAGGCCGGAGGCCCTGCAACGGCACCCGGCGCTCTCCCACTTGTTCGGCCAGAAGAAACTGCTGGACCGCCTCCAGCGGCTTGCGGATGGTTGCGCGGCTGCAGGCCGGCCAATGCCTCCCATCCTTTTGGTCGGACCATCGGGCGGCGGCAAGACTGAGGTGGCCAGGGCTGTATCGGGTTTGTTGGGGGTGGAGTCACGGTACCTTAACTCCAACAAGTCCGTGTCCCTGACTGGCCTTCTCGACATGCTGGCTGGCATGCAGCCGCTCGATGTGGCCATTTTTGACGAGGTGGACAAGCTGCGGAACGATTGCCAGGTGGCCATGCTCAGCATTCTGGAGAACCGACCGGTCAACAGGCCGCCCCAAACGGGTAGGCACCGTGAGCCGGAGCGTGCCGTGGATTTGCCGCCGCTGTCCTTCGTTGCAACGACCACCAGGCCCGGCAAGATGCTCTGCGACCTCCTCAACCGGTTCATGGTGCTGGAGGTGGAGCCTTACGGCTCGGGAGATTTGGCGGCGATGTGCCTTCGCGTGGCCGAGTCTGAGGGCAAGGTGCTGGAGCAGGATGGCGCCGAGTTGCTGTCGGGGTCTTGCTTCGGGGTCCCGCGTGAGGTCCGGAAGCGAACGCAGGAGCTTTGCATCACCTGTGAGAAACAGATGATGACCAGGGCCGATGTCGTTGCCTTCTTGCATGAGAGGGGCATACACCATGAGGGATGGACGGCGCTGCACTACAAGTTGCTTGGACTCATTAAGGGGGGCGCGTCCAAGGCCAGGATCTACAGTCAGGCCGGTCTTGACCCGGTCCTGGTTGAATCCTACGAGGCCCAGTTGGTGAAGGCGGGCCTGATCGAGATACAACCAGCTCATGGGCGCGTGCTGACAGCGAATGGCCGGATAACCCTGATGCTGCTCAAGCGTCTATTCAGATAGCATTATTGTTATTAAAAGGGTTGGGGCCCCGCTCACGCGGGGCCCCAACCCTTTTTTGCGCAAGCCATCCGAAAATTGGGATGCAAATGAGTTCGGGCCTCCTGATACCGCTAAACCACCTTTGCCACACTTCCTGAGTGAGTTTTAGGCCCGCGTCATTTTAACCTGGCAGTTGGAAGCGATATCGATTGGCCGCGGCTTTCTGTTGCTGCGGGAAATAAAAAAGCCCCGTGTTCGCGGGGCTTTTTCGGGTTCGATGAATCCAGGTTCAGGCCCCGATGCCAAGCTCGATGGCGAAGATATAGAGGTGTATTTTTTTCAGCACCGTCTGGTAGTGGCCGCTGGCCCATGGCTCAGAGTGGCTGTACAAGTCGGCGAACTCGATTCCGGAGAGCGTCTCGATGTCCATGATCCTCTTTTCGGCCACCGAGCGCTCCAGGGGGCTCATGGAACTCACCAGCGCCTTGACCTCCGTCATGACATGCTCGTACGCAAGTTCCGGGATCACCCTGTGGTTGACCACCGATAGCAGGATGTCCTCAGGGGCTCCGCCCTCGGGGGTACCCACATCCTTCATCCGCCTCTTGTAATGCCTGTAGTTTTTCCTGATTTCATCGAGGGCCGAGCAGGTGAGCGTGCGGGCCAGCAAGATCTTGAACGGCAGTTTCGGTGGCCACTTGATTTTCCGCTTGAAAATCTTCATGGCCACATTCTGGGCAATGTCACCGGATGTTTGGGTGGGATCGTCCCATCGGCCCCTCCTCTGGATGACATTGTGCGCGAAGGATGACATGGGGCTGAGCCTGCCATCAATAACCGAGTGGTCGTTGTGGAGTTCATTGAAAAGTTCGTTGGCGTATTTATTGCGGTTGGCCGTTGTTTTGGCCTGGTAATGCTTTTTGGCCAAGCCCTCGGCGGCATCGAAGCGCTGGATGGCCTCTGTGCTGCTCATGATGATGTAGGACCTTTGCCTCGTTCGCATGTGCCCGTCCTCCGAATGACTACGATCTTCCCGCGGCACAACCATAAACGGAGGGGTGCAGGATCTGCCTGCAGGTTGCGGGCGAACCATGAATTGCGGGGTAAATTGCCGTTGAGATTCCATTTGCTGCTGGCCTTGTTTGGCCGGCATCGTGGTCGGCGGGATATGATGTTGCATCAACTGGGGGGGAACGCATGTCAGTCTCTGTTATGCCGCTGGTTTCCTTGGACATTGAGACGACCGGAGCCAATGTCACGATCGACAGAATCGTTGAGATGGCAATCATTCGCCAGGAGCCCGGGAAAACCACCGAGAAGGTCATCAGGCTCAATCCCGGCATGCCAATCCATCCGATGGCATCCCAGGTGCACGGCATAACTGATGCGGATGTTGCCGAGTGTCCGGAATTCAGAGCTGTGGCATCTGAGGTGAGGGACCTCCTGGCAGGCGCGGTCCTGCTTGGCTTTAACCTGGTGAACTTTGATCTGCCGATCATTTTCCGCCAGCTTGGCGAGGTGGACCCGATGCTGGCCAAGGGCTTGGATCAATTGCCTGTTGTGGATTTGATGGCCGTCTATCATCATGTCGCGCCTCGAAATCTTGATGCCGCCTCGAGGCAATTTTTGGGCAAGCCGCTTGAGGGTGCTCACGATGCCCTGGCCGATACGCGCTGCGTGCTGGAATTGCTGCCAGCCATGATGCAGGCAGGTCAGGGTGCCGCGCCGAACCTAGAGGCCATGGCGGAACTCACGGACAGCATCATCTCCTCGCGCAAGGTGGTGGAGGGAACTGATGGCGAGTGCTACTTCCGTTTTGGGAGGCATTCGGGCAAGTCATTTACTCGGGTCCTTCAGGAGGATCCGTCATATTTTTCCTGGGCGGCCTCACAGGCGGGGATGGGCCAAAGGGCTCGCATGCTGTTCCTGAGGGCGGTGGATGCGGTCAGGGGCCGGGTTGGCTAGCGATTCATCAGGAAGCTGCACCTTGGCACCAGCCGTGACCACAGGGCGGAGGTGGTGGATGCTTGGTATTGGAATATGGTGAAGGATTCCGCGAATCAATGGGTGGAGAAATGGGAACCGAAGGTGAAGATAGCTTTGGGGACCTGCACTTGAGGGCGATGCGCACCCGCTGGGTCACCCGTAATCTGTCGACAAGCACCATCCGCCTCGACACCGATTTGGCCAAGAAGCTCACCGGAGTGTTTGGAATAAATCGTTGTGCATGAGCTGGTCCATTTGCTTGAGTCGACCCAAAATGCTCGGTTCGTGGACCTGATGAACGGCCACACGCCCGACTGCAGGCACCGCAGGCAGGTGCTGAAACGTTTGCCTTTCAGGCATAAGAAGAGGGAGTATTGAGCCCGGGAAGAAAATAGGGCAGGTATTTACGACTTAATGTTGCGGCCAAGGGAAGAGCTAAGAGCGGCCACGAGGATACCCAACATGTGGAAAGAGATGGGTATGCCGGATTCCCCACGGCCATTGGAAGGCCAAGAAATATGTGGTAGGACTCACTAGACCACGGATCGTGGCTTTTTATTACGAAGGATTATTCGAATAAATTATCATTCTGGAGGATGCGTTGTTGATTCCTTTTTCTGGAACAGTCCTTTATTCAATTCATTTCAAGCTTTTTCCTTGCGAATATGGTCTCTTTTTGCAATCATTTAGTTCCCGCTGGTCA
>CAWUOE010000204.1:0-6197 GCA_963923355.1 uncultured Gemmataceae bacterium
CTCCTGTGACTTCCGCCAAGCGTACCGCCACACCCGAACTGTAGTTGATGAAAGCGTACAGGCTGGCCAACACCGTTCCACCTTGGGCGTATCCCGTGTCAACGCTGGCCGGATCCAGTAACCGTGCTCCGTCGAACAGCACCACGTGTCCGTTCATAGACCCGGACCCACTGCCGACGATCACATCAAGGACCCCGTCTCCGGTCACATCCCCGCTGTCCGAATAGAACTCGCCGCGGAAACCGGGGAAGGCGTCCACAGAGCGAATGAACTTGTCCGTTCCGCTTTCGAAGATATCCAACCGCGATTTCCCGGCCGGGCCACCCATCACCGCCACGCCATAAACCCCGCGTTTGATCGGTTCATCCGCCGCGGTCAGAATCACATCCCCGTTGGCGTAGGTCACCACATACATCCCGGTGGAGCTCAAAAGGTTCGACCCGTTTGCCTGACCGGCGAAGGTTCCCGAAACCGAGCCGTTGGGCCCGTTTTCAATGGCCAGAATCACCTGTCCCTTGCTTGGTTTCTGTCCACCCGCGTTCACCACTTCCAGCTTCCCGCCGGTGATGGTTGCAATCCCATTCACCGTCACGGGGCCATTCGACACGCTGTTGGTGTTGCCGGGCACCTGCAAGGTGCCAAGCACGTCTAGATTGCCGGTGATCGTGTGGTCCGTGGGCGCGTAGGTTCCCCCGCTTTGCACGGTCACATTGCCTTGCAGGGTACCGCTGCCAGTCAGGTTACCGCCTGAGGCGATGATCAGCCCACCGGGAAGGATCAAAGAGTCGCTGGCACTGTCTCCAGCGGTCAATGTGAGTCCCTTGGTCACGGTGAAGGATCCCAGCAGGGTCCCTCCACCCGGGAAAGCCACCGTGGTCACCCCATTGGCGGTAGCCAGCTTGTTCACCACCGCGCCGGCGGGCATGGTCAACAGGGCCCCGGTGGATCCGATGGTGGTCAATCCGGTGTTGTAGGCACTCAGCGCGCCCACCTTGGCAACAGAATCGATCACCACCGCCAGGCTTCCGGCAGTGATGGACAGCGAATTGGTTTCAGGTGAATTCAGGTCCAGGGTGCCCGAACCGTTTTGGATGGTGACCGGCCCTGATTTCAACGTGCCGATGGAGGAGTTCCCGCCCACTAGGGGAATTGTCAGGGCACTGGTGCCGCCGCTCAGATTGATCCCGTCCACCACCAAATTGCCACTGCCTGAGTCCAAAATCAGGTTCTTGCCGGTGGCATCCACAATGGTGCCCTTGATCCATATCCCATCACCGCTTTGGGCCGTGCTGCTGATCAGGGTGTCGGCCGAAAGCGGGATAGGAGTGCCACTGTTCAGCTTGATCGGCCCGCTGATGACCAGATTGCTGCCAAACCAGATCTTGCTGGCGGTGCCGGAGGTGGCATCCAGCGATCCCACCAAAGCAGGAATCACGGACGACCCTTCAGTCACGGTTTTTTGACTCAACTTGATGTCGCCCGCGGCAACCAGCTTCACATTGCCCGAGTAACCAAGGTTCACGGCAGGAAGGTTATTGGCGGAATTGGTTAGGGTGATGTCCTGCTCCACGCCTTTTCCACCCGTCGCGGATACCTCCAGGATTCCGCCTACCGAAACCTTGGTGGCTTGGGTGATCGGTCCGGTGCTGGCAAGGGTTGCATTGCGGCCCACATCAAACGGGGTAGTACCCGCACCCAAGCTGAGACTGCCCAAGTTGCTGAACACGAGGTCGTTGGCAAACTGGCCAGCCAGATTCCTGACGTTGTTGTTGCCGCCCAGGCTCACATTTTTGCCGGCAATGGTCGCGCTGATCGCCAAGGATTCCACGGAGATGCCGCCATCGTTCAGTGTGGCTATCCCTGCCGGCGCGATTACCTGCACCTTGCTGGTTCCCGAGCCGAAAGCGGCCGTTCCGCCCACGGTGATCAATCCGGTGTCGTTTTTCCCCAGGTTGACCTGACCACCAACCAGATTGGCCACTTCGCTACTGTCGAGGGCGATGTCAGCGCCGGTGTTGGTGCCCAGCACCACGGTTTTTCCAGCCGTCAGGTTCTGCAAGGTGATGGTGGGCGAAGTGATGGGTGACTGGATGGCCACCCCGTCAATCTTCAGGAAGATGGAACTGTCCGCCTTCACCACGCCGTTCACGGTCAGGTTGCTGGACTTGTCCACCGTGAAATTCTTCAGGGCAATCGTTTGCCCGATCCCTGAGAGTATGTTCACTGGCCCGCCGTTGGGGGTGATGGTCAGTGATTGTCCGCCAGCGGTGGTACCCTGCAAACCCCCGACCGAAATCCCCGCGGTGGAATCTGTGGCGGTCAGGGTGGTGTCGGCTCCCAGGGTCAGCGGGCCGTTGATCCAGATACCGCCCGGACCCGTCGCGGTCAGGTTCGGTGGGCTCAGAGCGATGCCATCCTTGGCATTCAGCTTGATATCGACGAGACTCAGCGCGGATTTGGCCGTTCCGGTGTAGAGGTTCAGCTTCCCTTCCGGCGCGCTCAGGTCCAAAGCGGCAAACAACGCTGCATTGGTGCTCCCGTTGGTGATGAAATTCGGAAGGGTGATGCTGCCTTTCTGGCTGGTGGCGCTCAAACGGCCCACGATGGAATAGTCATTGGTGTTCCCGCTTTGAAGGATGTCTCCCACCGCGGTGATCGAGGTGGCGGCGTTTGTTTTCAGGGATCCGGTCAATGAAAAACCGCCCAGGGGGTTCTCATTGCCGATCTTGCCCGAGATTGTCATCTGAAGAGTTTTGATATCCAGTTTAGAAGGTGTGGCGGGATCGAAGGACTGGATGGAACCGGTCGCGGCCAGGTCTACCGTGCTGCTTCCCGAGGTCTCCAGCTTGGTGTTGCCCTTCAGGTGCACGGGTGCGCTCACCTTGATGGCGGCGCCGGAGGTGTTGGTTGTTTTCGCATCTCCCGACCAAACGATCTTGGCTCCGTCGCTACCGGGGATGGGGCGCAGGTCCAGGGTGGAAAACTGGGCCGCCGCATTGCCGGGCAGGGGGTTGACGGTGGCCACTCCGCCCCCGTTCACCTCGATGGCCAGGGCCCTGGCTGTGGTCCCCGAGGTGATGCCCTGCTCCAGAAGCAACTCATTGTCGGTCACCAGCACGGTGTTGCCTTCCAGGGTCACCGGTCCGTGGAACCGCATGAAATCCGAGGCGAAATGGAAGGCACCTTTCAGGCTGATGGTGGAACCGGTCACATCTAGCCCGTCCAGCACCAGGGGCGGGTTGGAACTCACATAGGTTCCGCATCCGCCACCCAGGAAGACCGGTCCGCCAGCATTCGAAAGGATCGCGCGGTTGGACGGGTTCCCCGAACCGCTGGTGGTCGCGCCTTCAATGGTGCAATTGATCGCCAGGTTGTAACCGGTTCCACCCGCCTGGATGGTCCGTGATCCTTCCACGTACAGGAATCCGGTCGCTGAAGAGATGGTCAGGTTCTTGGAGGTGGTGATGTTTTCGTAAGCGCTCACCGTGGTGCCGAGGAAGCGAACGTCCCCGCTGCTCACAAACGGGTAATCTTGCACCACCGTGTCGTCCACGCTTGCATCCGTTTCCACGCTGCCGGTGAAGACGCCGTCTTTCTTGGCTGGATTGGCGCGGAAATACGCTCCATCAAAGCTGGTTGAGCCCTTGACCTGGATGCTGATGCCGTCGATCGATTTTCCTTTGCCCAACTGGATGGAGTCGTTGAGGACGCCGTCACCGACTTGGGTTCGAATCCAGGTGCCCGTGGCATCAGTCAGGCTGCTCCATGCAAACGGCTCGAATTTACCGGAGGTGGAATTCCACCGGCTCAATTTGAAATAGCCGGAAGTGTCGGTCAGTTGGTTGCCGTTGGCAGAATCGCGGTACTCGTTGAAGTAGTCGAAGTAATCGCCTGGGGAGAGGTTGATTACCAGCTTGCTGTCCAGGTAACTCATGGTGGCCGGAACGATTCTCGACTCCAGCTCCAGCAAACGGGGGGCCTGGGTGCCCTTCCTTCTCATTTTTTCACTTTTGACCGGGGGACGGGTGAACAGGTTGCGGATCAGATTGCCAAGGTGGGACTTCCGTGTCATTTGCCACAACTCCGGTCAAATATCAGGCCCGCCCGGGGACTGCCGAGACGGGAAATAGGGCGATTACCATGCCAAAACCGGCCTAAACCCACAAGTACAGGTGCCTTAATACCACGCAATAGACCACCGAATGCGCACGATTGAGAATATTAGCAATTGGTATAAAATAAGCAATATTGGCAATTATCAGTTTATCAAGCCCTGTAGCCATGCGGACAAGCCGATGTCTATTGCCATTAACGGCTTAGCTTTACCTCCAGCTTCACTTCCGGGTGGTGGATTTCAGGCAACAACACCAAGGCTTCCAGCGCTTTGCGCTCGCTGGCCACATCACTGGCTGTCACACGGATCAAGCTTATGCCTCCTTGGTCCACAATTTCCACCTTCTGGACCAGCCCGGCGCAGGCAATCCGCACAGCTGCTTCCAAATGGGCCAAGCTGGGCTTTCCTTTGGGGCCCAGGGGAGTTGCGGGGGCTTCGTCGCCATCAATCTTCAGGGTTCCTTTGACAGGAATGACCGGGGGAACCGGTTCAGCCACGGTTGGAATCGCGGTGGTCACCTGTACCGGTCGTGCAATCGACACTGCGTCGGTTGTGGGGACCTTGGTCGGCTGTACCACCGTCACCACACCTGTTTGCGCAGCGGGGGGTTGAGTTGCACTGACAGGATTGACAGCAACCGCCCGGGCGGGAATCGCCGGGGCGGGCTGGGATTTGGCCACCACTTTCTCGGTCTGCGAAGTCGTCCCTCCGCGGACCCGATACTGCCAGGCAGATTCCTCCGCCCTCATGCGTGTGGGGGCGTGGGCTGTGGCCCACTGGGTACCCGTGGTTTCATTCAAATCCTGCAGCGTGGCAATCGGTTGACCGCCGACCTGCACTGCCGAAGGGGCCCTCCAGGGGCGCCTCGGGGCGCCGGCATTCCGGGCGTTCACCGTTACGATGCCGGTTGGTTCTGCCGCCGTGGATTCTTCGGGATGCGCACGCGCGATGAACGAGTTGTCACCCACCTGGTTGTCCCGGGGGTTGTTTGAAAGCACCGGGGCCGGAACAACTGCAGGTTTGCCAAAGGCAGGCTCCCTTGTGGGCGCTGGGGTGAGTGCGGGCGGTGGGGGGAAATCAGCGGGAAGCGGGGGTACCTTTTCATCCGCAACAGGTTCTGGCTTTTTCTCCGGTGCGGGAGGTGCGGTGGCTGGCTGCCCTTCCGTTTCTCCTCCAGGCTTGAAAGAGACGGGCAGCTTTTCCAGCGCCAGGTCGCCATTCTGGCTGACAAGGATCACCCGCCTGCCGTTGCGGACCATCGGCCCCAGCACAACCTCGTTCTCGACGGCAACCACACCCTTTTGCCGGTGCAGGGCCCGCAGAAGTTCCAGCTTGTCTTCCACGCTCAGGGCCGTGCCGGCCACCTGAACCACGCCCGGCGTTTCGCTTTCGCAGCGGACGCTCTGCATCAACCCGGGGAATTTTTCCCGGATCAGTCGCTGGGCCATCACCCTGGCGGCTGCAGGGGAAAGCGGCTTGGGAGCGGCGGTTGGGTAGATCACCACCCGGCTCTTGTCCTGGGGGGCCTGGCCAGTCGCGTCTGTCACGATCTCACGCGCCCTCACCCTGCCGGCCTGGTTGTTGAATTGACCCTTCAGGACCCAGCCGTTGGCGCCCAGTTCCAGTGTGGGTTGGCTGCCGCCCATCACCGGGTCCGCCAGCAGCCGCGCCTCCAGCTCCATGGCCAGATAACGCCCCTCGGCCACGCCCTCTCCGGCGGGCTGGTTGGCCCGGTTGCCCGTGATCGCCTCGAACGGATTCACCGGGAAGGTGATCTGGGCCCGCGCGCCGCCGCCACCCAGGACGGTGGCCGCGCCCAGACACAGGACGCGCAGGGAGCGTTGCAGGTTCTTCATGATGGGGCCTCTTGGTTCCTGGGCGCGACGTTCCGGCCGCGCGAGATTCCGTGGTGGACGACAAACCCCGCGGCAACTCGGCTTTCACACCGGCTCCCGCGGGGCTTCATAAGGGCGGGCAGGGATCAGTTGTTGACCAGATCCTTGGTCACCTGACGCTGCACATCGACGTCGCTACCCACATAGAGGTGCAGGTGGTCCTTGTCGATGTAGAGCACTTCCACCCG
>CAWUOE010000205.1:0-6169 GCA_963923355.1 uncultured Gemmataceae bacterium
CCGGGTCACCTCACCGGCCTGGACACCCAACACACGAACCCGGGCACCCACCTCCAGCCCCCGGACCGCCGGAAAGGAAATTTCCAGCGGGAATCCGCCTGAACTCAAGGCCCGGCCACCCTTTAGGAGCAGGAAAGAAAGGGTGGACAACCCGATGAGGATGGCCCCCGCCAGCATCAAATTTTGATATTTGCCCTGCTTGCGAAGCATGCGTGTCCCCCGGAATATGGCCAGGCGCTAACGCCCATTATCCGCCTCAAGAGGCCTCAAGACCATCGCAACCGGTTCCCGCCTGCCAAGGCGCCTCGGCAACCGCACTTTTCCCAAGCCTTGTCTTGGTCTGCCTTTGCGCCCGGTACCCGGGTTGGTTTAGGATGTATCCAACGTCTTCTGTTCGGCCGGCGTTGTTGGTCTAGCGCCTTTCTTCCGGGCCGATCGGTTGGACCTTTTCGCGGCCCGTTATTGCGGAGACACGCCATGGCCAGCTTCCGTCAGGAATGCCCCAGTTGCGGGGACTTGGTCCTCCTTGATTCCAAGTTGGTCGGCAAGAAAACCGATTGCCCCAAGTGCAAATTCCGCTTCACGGTTCTGGACCCCAAGGCCCAGGACGAGGATGAAGATCTCGACGACGAGGAGGGTGATGAGGAGGAAGATGCCCCCCGCAAGAAAAAGCAGGGCGGCAACACTCCGCTTATCGCAGGAATCGCCGTAGGCGCGGTGGCCCTTTTGGGACTGATCGGTGGTGGAATTTATTTTCTGATGTCTGGGGGCGACACCTCATCCAAGCCAGCGGGCGGAGGTGGTTCAAGCCCCACGGCCTCAGCTCCCGGTGGCGGCGGGGCGGGAGGTCCACCCGGTGGGCCTGCGGCCATGATGCCCGGCGCTCCCGGTGGCATGATGCCCGGTGCCCCCGGAACCCCCGGTGGTGAGGTTCCCGGCGGGATCGCCGGCGCGGGTGCGGCACCTGGTGCAGGCGGAGCCGGAGCTGAAGGCGGGGCTCCTGCGGCACCTGGCGTGAACCTGGTGGTCGAGGAAACCGGCCCGGATGCCTCCAACCTGCTGCCTGCAGATTCCCAGGCGGTTTTCAGACTCCAGCTCGACAAGGCCCGCGCCACTTCGCTCGGCAGCCTGTTGCTGCAGGCCCCCGGAACCCTTGACCCAGCCGGCATCGAGGCCACGTGGGGATTCGGCCCGGAGAACATCAAGCAAATCGCCGTCGGCATGAACATGGACCGGCCCTGGAGCCTCGCGGTGTTCCGCCTCGAGCAACCGGCCAATGCCGAAGATGTGGCCAAACGGCTCAACGCCCAGGCCCAACCCGTGGCAGGCGGAGCGGGCAACCAAGGTGCGACGGTCTACCTGATTCCAAAGGAAGTCGACGCCAGCACCAGCGTCTTCGCGCGCATGGTCAACCTGCTGCGGAACGGTGGCCGACCCACCGCTCCCCTTGGCCTATTCCAGGTGGACGAGACAAATCTGGTTATGGGCGATCTGGATCGTCTGAAAACCTACGCCCAGTCCGACGTGGCCAAGCTCAAACGCATGGCAGAGGTGTCTCCGCCCCCTGCTTTGGGTGCCCCCGCAGAGGGTGGCGCCCCGGCAGGTCCAGGTGGCCCCGGCGCCCCCACCCCTGGCGGTATGCCCAAAATGCCCATGGGAGGAGGCGCTGGCGGTCCTCCCATGCCTCCTTCTCTAGGGGGAGAGGGCGGAGCTCCCATGTATCCCGGCATGGCCGGCATGGCCCAACCCGGCATGCCGGGAATGCCCAGCATGATGGGTGGCCCCGGTGGGGCAGCGGCCGGTGCCGCACCCCCGGCCCCTCCCACCAAGTTCCTCAACCTATCCAAACCGATGCAGGACGCCCTGCAGGCGCTTGACAAGGAAAACCCTGGAGCTTTGGCGACCTTTTACGTAGATGGTCGCTTCCTGAATCACAAGGACCTTGCCCCCGCAGTCGAGGGCACTCTCAAACCCATCCTGAAAACCGATGCCGCCATCTTGGGTGTATCGGTGCCTTCGGGTGCCGCGGCGGAGTCTTTCCGCGTGGCCGTCAGCCTGCTTGATTTCAAGCCCGATGCGCTCAAGGCCGCGGTCTATCTGGGTATGGACAGCCAACAATTCAAGTCCTTCACAGCCCAAGGGTATCCTTGGCTCATCGCTGGTCTCAAGGTGGCCCTTTCCCACCTCGGAGGCGAGGGTGACAAGGCCCTCAAGCTGGCAACCGCCATCACCCAAGGAGGCTCTGGCGGTTCCGGGTCTGCCGGGGGAATGGTAGGCATGGGCGGCATGATGGGTGGCATGCCAGGCATGGGTGGTATGCCCGGCATGGGCGGCATGATGGGGGGTATGCCCGGTAAAGGTGGCGGCATGCCCGGCATGGGCGGTGGCCCTGGACCAGGTGGTATGCCCGGCATGGGCGGGCGTCCTGGCATGATGGGTGGCCCTCCCACCGGTGAAGGCGAAGGCGGTTTGGCTGGTGGCCCGGGTGCTCCCGGTGGACCGGCAGGATTGGGTGGCGCGGCCCCTGGCGCCCCGGCTGGCCCCTCGGATGTCAACGGTTCCATCCGCGGATCCGTGCTCACCTCCGCCACCATCACCACCATCGATCTCAAAGGCCTAACCGGGCCCATCTACGAATCGGTCATGGAGGGTCTGCGTTCTTCCGTGGCGCAAGCGCGTGGCCAAGCCGAGTCGTACGTGCCCTACAACGGCATCCACGATCTGGCCAAGGCCCTCACCGATTACTCAGCTCAGGCCAAGGCTTTCCCAGCCGGGGCCTTGCCCGGTGCCGACAGACCGGATCTCCGCTGCTCCTGGTTGGTCCAGATGGTCCCTCTGCTGCCCGGGTCCAATCTGGGTCCGCAGGTTGAGCCACTTCTCGCCAAACCTTCCTCCTGGAGGGAGCCGCGCAATCTGACTTTGGCTGCCCTGCATATTCCGGGTTTTGTCAACACGGTCGATGCGACCGGTTCCTCACGTGTGCAATGGACCAGCGTGGGTGACACGCTGGGAGCTACGCACTTTGTGGGTGTGGCTGGACTCGGCCTCGACAGTCCCATCCTGCCGAACAATCCGGCCAACCTGCCAAAATTGGGTGTGTTCGGCTACGACCGGGCCACCCAGTTGAAGGAGATCACCGACGGGCCGGCCAATACCATCGCCGTGCTGATGGTGCCTTCCAGTACCCAAGGCCCCTGGATCGCCGGCGGAGGAAGTTCCGTTCGGGGTGTGCCAGTGGACGGCAATCCCATCGAACCATTCCTGTCCCCCTCGGTGTTCAATCCAAAAACCAAGGCCAAGGAACGGGGAACTTACGCCATCATGGCCGATGGCAAGGTCCGGTTCCTTCCGGCAACCATCCCACCGGCCACTTTCTTGGCGCTGTGCACCATCGCCGGCGGGGAATCGGTGGGCAATATCGATGAAATCGCGCCGGCCATCGGTGCCGGCGGCGAGCTGGTCAGTTCCGCCCCAACCCCCAAGCCTGCCCCCATGGCAGGCAAGGACAACGGGCCCAAGCCAGCTCCCATCGCGACGGCACCTCTGGTGATTCCAGGTCGCTACAAGGTTGCCACCGAGGTACGCAAGCAAGGTGCCGCCCCGCAGAAACGGGAAGGCGAATGGCTGGTCCAAAAGGTGGGCCCGTTCCTTGTGCTTCGGGATGTGGTTGGTGGCAAGGATCGCAAAACCACCACCGATCTGCTGCTCAACCTGACCGGCGGCAAGCTGGAGATCATCGAATCCTCCCGCAATCCCGGGGAAGATATCGCCAAACAGACGCTGACCCCCGAGGGAGCCGGATTCAAATACACAGCCAACCTGAAGCAGGCTGAAAACGGCATCCCGGTCAATGTCGATGAAACCGCCATCATCACCCGGTTGGGTGATGTTCCACCCGCCGCTGTACCTGCCAAGATCTTCCTGACCAAGGATCTTTACTCCTGCGAGAAGATTGACAATCTTCCCACGCTGCCCGAAGGCATCACTGCCGAGCAGGTGGCTTCCGCCACCAAGCTGCAGGTGCTTGCGCTCGATCGCGGCCTGGCCTTGGTTGCGGTCCAGGTGGGCAACACCGCCGATGCAATGGGCAAACCCCGGGTCTTCCACCTGCTGGCGGTTGGCAAAGGCAGCGAGGAGGCCGTTTTCCATCAGTTCGGAGTGGCCGGACTTGCTCCATTCACCGCCAAGCAAACCGAGCCCGGAAAGTTGGAGCTGACCACCCCGCAGGGCGTGTTCACTTTCGCCAAGCCTGCCCCTCCTCCACCGCCGGAAGGGGAACAGCCGGCCGAAGGGGACAAAAAACCGGAGGGCGAGCCCAAGCCCGAGGAAAAAAAGCCCGGTGAAGAAAAACCCGCTGACCCGAAATCCGCCGACAAAAAACCCGGCGAGGCAAAGCCGGCCCCATGAACCGTAGGTCGGGTTGACCGGAGCCTTTTGTTCCGTCTATGTGAGCCCCTTGGCTGAAGCCAAGGGGCTTTTTTCATGGCTCCCAACCGAATTTAAAAGCCAGAACCTGTTGCCGCGCAAAGGATTGCGTCATGAAGTTCCGGGGCCTTTACCGCCAGCTTTTGAGTTTGCCGCCGCTGTGGACGCTGATGGGCACGCTGGCAATGGCGCAACCACCCGCACCACCGCCGGCCAACCTCCCCCCGGCGCCATCTGTCCAGCCGGTTGTTGCCCCGGCTGTGGCTTCTCCCGCAATCCCCCAGCCAGACCCACTTTTGAAAAAAGATTCACCGCGGCGGCTGCTCGAGACATTTTACTTTTGCATCGAGGGATTGGACTACAAGCCTGAACTGATCCAGGAAGCGGTCAACTGCCTGGACACCCGACTGTTTGCCGAAAATGTCAACAACCTCGACCTGGCCGCGGTTCATCTGGGGGAAATCCTCAACCATTTCGGGGTGGCGCTCGTCTCCGCCCCGGAGATCTCCACCCAGGAGGAAATCATTCTCGTCCAGGAGGAGGGATTCCGGATCTCCCTACGCAGGGGAACCGACAACCAGTGGAAATTCAGCAGCGAGACCGTCCAGAAAGTGCCCGAGATGCGCCGGGCGCTGAAGTCCAAGGCACGGGCCGAAGGTGCGGGCGAAAAGCAATTCCTTGAGGCGTTCCGAAGTCCGGAAGCGACCTTCCGCAGCTTTCGCCAGGCTGTGGCGCGCGGCGAATTCGGCACCGCCGCCGCCTGCCTGGACAGCTCCGGTCACACCCCGCAAATGTGGGATATCAAAGGTCCCCTTTTTGCCAGGGACCTCGCCTTTGTCGTCCAGCGCCTGGGCTTCCTCTACTGCGCGGAACTTCCCGGCGAATCCACCGGAACCTCCTACTGCTGGCGGGTGATTCCCGGCGGGCAGGTGTCTCTGGAGCGCGTTTCCCTGCCTGATGGCAAACTCGCATGGAAAATCAGCCGCGCCACCCTCGAGGGGCTCCCCAAACTGGTCAATTACTTTCGCCTGAACCAGACGGAACCGGACCCTCGTTGGAAAAGGCTTGGTTTGGCCCTCGATTCGACAGTGTTGAAGGAGATCGGCGCCAAGGCCGAAAAAGAAGCCAAGCGAACCGGCAAGTCGGTCATCGCGCCGGTCACAGAATCGGGGAAGCTGGATCCGGCGGTTGGCAGGCAAACCCCCAGGGCAGCGGTCATCACATTCCTCAAACTGTGCGAGGAATTGCGGGTTCGCCCCGAGGTGCGGGAGAACCTCCACGCGTCCATGGATCTGGCGCCGCTGGAAGAACAGCTCGGTCGCAAAATGCCCGGTACCCAGGCGGCCCTCATGATCGAGGCCATCCTCAGGGCCATTGACCTCAACATCAACATCCTCTCCGACATCCCCAATGACGAACCGCAGACCCTCCGCGGGGCCCCGGATCTGTCCCTGACTCTCCGCCGCATGAAGGATAATTCCTGGCGTTTCGACCAGGACACCCTGCTGCGCCTGCGGGAGATGTACAACCGTCTCACGCCGTCCCAACGCAACGCCCGCGACCGCCTGCATGATTTCCAGTCGGCGCGCGAAACCTACGGCACCTTCACCTGGGCTCTCTATAAGGGCGA
This sequence comes from uncultured Gemmataceae bacterium, assembly GCA_963923355.1. Lineage (GTDB taxonomy): Bacteria > Planctomycetota > Planctomycetia > Gemmatales > Gemmataceae > UBA6894. Next base: position 6,056 of record CAWUOE010000205.1, read on the forward strand.
CCTCGACAAGGCGGTCGAAACCCTTGACATGTCTCAAATCCCGGCGGCGGCCCGTTCCTCCCTGGGTCCGCGACTGGCCTGGAAGTTGCGCTATGTCATCGACCGCAACAAGTA
>CAWUOE010000206.1:0-6141 GCA_963923355.1 uncultured Gemmataceae bacterium
GCGTCTCGTGGGCTCGGAGATGTGTATAAGAGACAGTGAGAGGCGTCCCCGCGGGGTAACGCGGATGGAGGCCGAGGGGAGAAATCTCCCGTTGGCCTAGGCAGCCCGCCGGGCCTTGGTGCGGCAATCGCGCCGGGAGGCGGGGGTTTGGGTGCCGGAGGACCACCGGGAATTTGAGGCCTTGGAGTGGGTGTTGGCCGGGGAGCACCCAAATTTGGCATGGGAGGCCTGGGAGCACCCAAATTGGGCATGGGCCTACCGACACCAGGCAGGGGAGGCTTGGGGGCAGGGGGTTGAACGGGAGCTACTGAGGGCGCGGGAGCAGGCGCAGTTGGTGCGGCCTGAGCAACAGCCACCGGTTTTTCTGCCTTAGGCTCGACAGCCGCTTCAGGCGCCTTGGCAGGTGCGACCGGAGGTTCAGCAACTTCGGGTTCGGGCTCAGGTTTGGGTGGTTTGGGGGAAACCAACGGCCGTACCGCACGCGGCGGGGCCGGAATCGCTGGACGAGGTGGAGCCGCTGGTGCCACCGGAGCCGCAGCCTTTTTGCCACCAGATTTAATCAACTGGACGAGGACGTCGCGCTGTTCAGGCTCGATGCTGCTGAGCTGGTTTTTGACATCCCAGCCCTGAGATTTGCAAAGATCAACCAGATCCTTGCTATCCACATCCATTTCGCGGGCTATCAGGTATAGCCTAACCTTTTCCTTCTGCAAGCTGAGCCCCTCACGCGCGGTGGATCCCTTGGAACCCACGAAGGGCCCAAGTTGTTTATTCTAAAGCCCTATTCCGGCTTGAGAAGGGCCATGGGGCCTTGGTCAAGCGGATTTTGCCATTTTGCGAGGCCTGACGCCTGCAAATTCCCACCCCGAGCATGGGTTAGGACTGGCCTTCGGTTGAGTGCCCGGGGTGTCCCCCCGAGGCTGGATCGTCTCCTCCCAGCAAGTCGTCGAGGGTGGTTTTGTTTTCTCCCTCGCTTGGTTGGGATTCTCCGGCTGCTGCCTCTGTCGCCTGGTCACCTTCAAACAAGGCATCCATGTTTTCCGCGGCGGCCGCCTGGGCCTCTTCCTCTGCCAGTGCCTCCTGCTGTTCTTCCTCGGCGGTCGCAGTTTCCATGAGTTCTGCGTATTGCTCGGCATATTCTAAGATATCGTCAGCTTCTTCCTCGGTCAGGGTGTTGCCGGATAGTGTTGCGATATCTTCTGCTTTCAATACGGTGATATCTTCGTAGGAGAAGCAGCCTTCTGTAATCAATGCCTCGATGAGTTCGTCGGTGATGTTGGGGATCTGACGGAACCAGAGTTCAGCCTTGTTGAGGGACTTTTGCAGTTCCTCGTCGGTCATGATTTCGATGTCCCACCCGACCAGTTTGGTGGCCAGCCGGACGTTTTGGCCTTTCTTGCCGATGGCCAGGGAAAGATTGTCGTCATCGACCAGGACGATGGCGCGGCCGAGTCGGGGGTAGCAATGCACATCCAGGATCTGGGCTGGCTGGAGGGCGTAACGGATCAAGACCTGCAAGGAATCGTTCCAGCGGACGATGTCAATTCGTTCCCCGTGAAGTTCCTCGACAATGTTCTTGATGCGGCTACCGCGAACGCCGACGCAGGCGCCGACGCAATCCACCTTCATGTCTGAGGAGGAAACAGCGACTTTGGCCCTGTTGCCGGCCTCGCGCGAGACCGCACGGATTTCGATGACGTGATCGGCTACCTCGGGAATCTCTTCCTCGAAAAGCCGACGGACCAAGTCAGGGTGAGTGCGGGAGAGCACGATCTTGACGCGGTTGCTCTCTCGTTTGACATCGAGGATGACCGCCTTGATGCGGTCGTTGGGATTGTGTGTCTCGCCACGGATCTGCTCGGAAGGGGGCAGGATAGCCTCGAGATTTTTCTCGTTATCAAGCTGGACGGTGGCGACGCCGCGGTCCCCCTCGCGCCGGCGATCGATGCGCTTGATGACCCCCAAAACCAGATCGCCCCGGCGGCTGGCGAATTTCTGGTACAGCTCCTCAGATTCAGCCTGACGGAAATTCTGGATAATCAGCTGCTTGGCGCTTTGGGCGGCGATACGGCCCAATTCCGCGGTGTCCACGGCCTTGTGGTTGAGGACGGCGATGATTTCGCCGTTTTCACGGCTGATGGACACTTCGATGGGCGGGATGTAGACCTCGGGTTCTGCCCCGGGATCGGCCTCGGCACCCTCCAATTCCCCTTCGGGCTTGGGTGGGGGCATGACGGTCTTTTGCCCGCGCATGCGGCGTTCCTGGTCGCGAAGTTGCTCGGCCTTGCGGTCGTTCTCCCATTTTTTGAGGAGAGCGTGCTGGATTGCCTTCTCGATGCTGGAGAAAATCAGCTCGCGGTCCAGGCCCTTTTCGCTCTGGATGAAATTGACCGCCTTGAGAACATCTTCAGCCTTCATGTTCCACCCCCAGCAGGACGAACCTGACCCGGGGGCCTGAACCCCCGGCGACCGCGATTTCACGGGCCGGACCGGCCGAAAACCGAAGGCATATAAAGAAAAAAGGTGGGCTATTCGCCCACCCTGCCATGCCGCTTTCGGCTAGTCCGGGTGGTAACCAAGCAAGGATGCATGGTTACCTATAAGCTCATCAAACCCTTTCGGGCTATCGCTGTCAAGCACCAAGCGAGGCGAAATAATAATCGTGGGCCTGGCAGGCGGAGTTTGGACAGGCAGGGGAAACCATGGGTTGGACCGAATTGCTGGTGGCGATCGCTTCCCTAACCACTTTGGAAGTGGTTCTGGGGATAGACAACCTGGTGCTCCTGGCGCTGATTACCCAAGGACTGCCGACGCACCAGCGGGGCAAAGCCCGCAGGATTGGCCTTATGGCGGCACTGGGCACCCGCCTGCTATTGCTGGGCTTGGTCACCCTGCTGATGCAGTTGAACAATCCCCTGTTCTACCTGCCGGGTTGGCTGTTCCGCCAAGAGGAGGACCAGGGATTCAGCGGCAAACAAATCATTCTGATGATTGGCGGCCTTTTCCTTGTCTACAAGGGGGTTCGGGAGATCCATGAAAAGCTGGAGGGCCCCGAGGGTGATGACGAGGAAGTTGGGGGCGGGCGCAGAGCCTCGGCCTCCTTCGGCTGGGTGATCACCCAGATCGCGCTGATCGACATCCTGTTCTCGCTGGACTCGGTGATCACCGCGGTGGGGATGGTGCAAAGCTTTGCCGCCATCGTGGTGGCCATGCTCATCACGGTGGCGGTGCTGCTGTTTTTTAGCGAGCCGGTCTCGAAGGCCGTGGAGCGGCATCCAACCCTGCAAATGCTCGCACTGAGCTTTGTGATCCTGATCGGGGCGGTGCTGATCATGGAGGGCTTCGGCAAGCATGTGGAGAAGGGTTACATCTACTTCGCGATGGGCTTCTCGGTGGTGGTGGAGTCGCTGAACCTGATTTCGAAATCGCGGAAAGTCAAGCCGGTGGAACTGAGGCCGCCCCATTTGCCCAGTGTGGTGGCCGACGGTCCTCCATCCCCGGACGAAAAAGAGTCCGAGGAGAGGCCAAAGCTGGAGATTTGAGAGCGCGGTTTTGCGCCGGCCGGGGCCGGGTCAAACCCCGAAGACATCCTCGAGGGCCTTGCGCATCACGGTCGGGTCGGGATCGATGCCGGACCAGTGCCTGATGCCGATGACACCCTGATTGACGAGCATGCCGAGTCCGTCAATGACCTTGCACCCCTTGGCGCGTGCCTCGCGAACCAATCGGGTGGCGGGCGGGTTGGGTATCACATCCGCCACGACCATGCCGGGCTTGAGGCCGGAAGTGTCGAGCGGCAGGCGGGCATTGACATCTGGATACAGTCCGATCGAGGTGGCATTGATCACCACATCGGTGCCATCGGGGATTGTGGCATCGGCGGTTCCCACCACCAGTTCGCACGCGATTTTGGCCTTGTCGCGCAGCAGTGCGGCAAGGGTTTGGCCGCGGTCCGCCGAGCGGTTGACCAGCGTGATGTGACTGGCACCAGCCAGTGCGAGCTCGACGCCGATGGCGCGGGCGGCACCTCCGGCCCCCAACATCAGGACGCGCTTGCCGCGGGGATCGGTGAGCGTGCGCAGGGACTGGACGAAGCCGAGGCCATCGGTGTTTTCACCAATGAGTTTGTCGCCCCTGCGGACAACACAGTTGACCGCGCCCATGAGGCTGGCAGATTCACCCAGGCCGTCTAGGTGCTGAATGACCGCCACCTTGTGGGGAATGGTGCAGTTGAAACCGCGGAATCCCATGGCGCGAGCGCCACGGACGGCATCTGCCAAATCGGCTGGGTCCACCTCAACCGTCAGGTAGCGCCAAGCCAGATTGTGGTGGCGATAGGCGGCCTCGACCATGGCCTGGGTTGGGTTTTCCGCAACAGGTTTGCCGAAGCAGGCCGTGAGTTCCTGTTTGAAGTTCAGTTCCCTGCTCATTGATGTTTCCTTCCTTCCCAAGGGTTTCTGCCATCCACCCAACGCTTGGGCGGGCAGGCGGACAAACGCATGTGTTCGAGCATCTGGTGCCCTTGTCGTCGGGAACGCTCGTGGCGCAGCGCATCAGTGTCGACCGGGGCGACAACGATCTTGTCGCCAGGGCCAGGGTCGGCCTGGGCGACGATACGACCATCGAAATCGACAACCATGCTCCCTCCCGGCCAGGAGAATGGCGGGTAGTGAGACAGACTGGCTCCCTGGTTGGCGGCCACCACATAGCAGAGATTTTCCAGGGCGCGGCATCGGTTGACCACGGTCCACCAATCCATGGGCTGGGTGGCTCCCCAGGGGTCCATGTAGGCGCTGACGCGGATGAGGATCTCGGCGCCGTTGACCGCCAGTTGACGGATAGGCTCCGGGAAGAGCCAGTCATAGCAGATGGCGCAGCCCAGCTTGCCGATCTCGGTTTCAGCCACCGGAAAAAGTGGCTCGTTGTAGCCTTGGTCGAGTAGGTCGTGCGGGCTGGTGTGGACTTCCCAGGGGAGCCACGGGTTCACCTTGCGGTACCGGTACAGTTCGCCCTCGGGGCCGACGAGGCAGGTAGTGTTGAATACATGGCCCGGCCAGCGAGGATGGACCTCCAGGAAGGTGCCAGTCTGGATGTAGATTCGGTGTTCGCGAGCCTTCTTGATGTACGGTTCGATTAGTTGGGGGGTGATTTCCACCGCCAGATGCTCGCGCAACTGGGCCACCTCAGGGTAGATGGGGGCCGCATGGTAGAACTCGGGGAATACCACCAAGCGGACATCGCCAAACGGGCGGTAGCCGACCACAGACTGCTCGATGAGGGTGATCGCGTGGCCGATGCGTTTGGGGAGTTCTGAACGCGAGGCCGGGTTGGGCAGATCAGTCTGGATGCAGGCGGCCCAAAAGCGAGGCATGGAAAGGTCCAACCGGGACGGATCTGGAAGTTCTGAAGCTTTTTCCCACCGTATGACAGGGCTTCATCTTAGGGGAGGAGCAGCAGGAGCGGGAGAAATGGGGCAAGGCCCTGACAAAAGGGGGCCGAGATGCCTTGTCAGGGTGGGGGTGAGAGGGGATAGTTAAGTAGATATCCCAAGGAATAAGTCCATGCCGCTGGCAAGTTCCAGCTTGGTCCGGTTTGGCACCGCGTGCGCGGTGGTGATTGCTTTTTGGGTATTTGGGACCGGTAACGCCAGAGCCGGATGCGGCGACCACGGCTATGTGGTCCAGCGGGCCAATGGTGAGGTGGTGGTGGTGACACCCTCACACCCGGTTTGTCCCTGCCGGGGACCCCAGTGCAAGCAATCCGAACCGCCCCTTTCACCGATAAATCAAGTGAAAACGCAGGCTCCGACGGAACAAGCCTGGTCCGGGGAGCCATTTGCTCCACCGATTGGACCTTGCGGCCAGCCAGCCAGCCCCCCCTCTGTGGGCAGAACGCTGGCCGGACATTTTTCTGAAATCCTGCAACCTCCCCGTCTTTAGTCTGTCCTTACCATGGTTTTGAACCTTGGTCTGACCCCAAACCATTCTTTGGTTTGCCCGCCAGGCCCTTTTGGCCTGACGGAAGTCCTGCGATGAAAAGGCCGAACGCCCGGGCGAGATATCGCCCGGGATCGGTTTATCCGAAGGGGCCAGCCCGGCTCCTGACAGACAACGGGAACAGGCATTGATCAGGCCGGTGGCA
>CAWUOE010000207.1:0-6113 GCA_963923355.1 uncultured Gemmataceae bacterium
GAACAAAGGTGACCGGCATACCGGTCACCTTTCTCCGCTTGCGCGGGAGCTGGACTACTTTTGGCAAACAAAAGTAATACGGCTCTCGAACAAGTGAAGTTGGAAGTTAGCGGAACGAATGACCCGGGTGCAAGTCCTTTTGGGAAAATTATTTTTCCGAATGACCTGTCACCTCCTCCAAACCTCCTCGTTTTCCAGTCCTTAGCCAGTCAAACTTCAAATATGCCCAAACAAACCCATATGGAGATGAGGAGACTCGAACTCCTGACATCCTGCTTGCAAAGCAGGCGCTCTACCAACTGAGCTACATCCCCGTGGCAGGATACTCTCGTGGAAGTTCATTCCAAAAGAAAGGCGACGGTTGGCCTCGTCGCCGTAAATCCTTGCAGTGGGCGTACTTGGATTCGAACCAAGGACCTCAGCTTTATCAGAGCTGCGCTCTAGCCAACTGAGCTATACGCCCGTTTTTCCCGATCCGGACACCCCCGGAACAGAAACGAGGGACAATGTCCCCCGAGATTTCCAAGTTACCATTTGGTTGGTCTGAGTCAACCAAAGTCGGGCAGGTTGTTCCATTCCAGTGAACGGAGTTTACCGCCTCGCGTTCCGGGTGATTTTGGCTCATTTTTGGCCGGTCTGGGTAGGCACCCGCAAAGTGCCCTGCCTAATCTCCAATGAGCACCATGATCTGCTTTCCAACCCGACTCCCACCGCGTAGCTTGGAACATAGCCAAGGTGCTGACCGGTACTCCCGGCGGAGGCCTCCCAAGATGAGGAGGCTTTTCACCGCCCAATCCCAACGGAGACCGATTCGCGGAAGAATCGGTTGTGGGAACCCTCAGCCTGCCACCGGGATGTTTATTCATCTCCGGTGCTGGGGCTATTGGATTTTGGCATTCCGAATCACGATCGAGCGCGGCCGCGGCCCGCCTTTTTGAGGACCCCGATTCATGAGTGACCCATACGCCCTGTGTTCCTGCGGAAGCGGCAAAAAGTTCCGTTTCTGCTGCCAGGGTATAGCCAGCACCCTGGAAAAGGCTTTCTCCCAAGCCCGGGCGGGCCAGCTGGATTCGGCTGTTCGGACCATGGATCAAGCCATCGGTTCCGAGCCCAAAAACTTGGAGCTGCGTCTGCACAAAGCGAAGTTGCTCGACGCCCTCAAGCGCCGTCCCGATGCTGACAAGGTTCTCGACGAAGCCATCGCCATCGATGCCAACTTCGCACCGGCACATTTCCAGCGCGCCATGTGGCGCCGCCAGGAAGGCGAGATCCCTGGCGCTGCCATACTCGCCCGGAAGGCCGTGGATTTGTACCCCCTCGATGCCAAGGAACAAATCGCCCAGGTCTACGCCTTTTTGAGCCAGGTTGAATCGCAGCTGGGTCGCCCCATCGCGGCACGCAATGCCCTGCGCATGGCCACCCGCCTCGATCCGAACAACTCCCGTTACCAGGACGGCTTCGAGGCACTTTACGGCGAAAAATCCGGCTCACCGTCCTTCATCCGCAGGGAATATTCGCTCCTCAGCCCGCCGCCGGGCAGCAAACGCCGGGCAGCCTGGGACAAACTTGCCAAGGAGCACCGCTCCGGCCGGCTGAGCGACCTCGGAAAAATGTTCAATACTCTGGCGGACCAGGACCCGCAGGATCCAGCAGCCGCGTTCAACGCCGCTCTCACCAGCGCCTGGCTGGGCGACAACACCAAGGCCCTCCAGCATTTGAATCGGTACTCCTCACTGGAGGCCGATCCGGGACGCAAGGAAACCGCGCTCATCCTGGCGGAGGCCCTGCGCGCCGGACACGGTTCCGAGCCTGGCGACCATGCCCTGCACGAGTTCTATTTTGTCGCCCGCAACCCCGCACTGCTCGACAAGTTGTTTGCCAAACTCAACGAGGAGAAGCGCCTGCTGGTCCATCAGGCCGACGAAAGCGAGCAGGGCCAGACCATGGTCGAGGCATACCTCCTGGCCAAGTCCGGCGGTACCATCCTGGTCCCCGGGGAGGAGAACAAAACCCCGCGCTTCGCCCCGGTGATTGCCCACATGACCCTCAATATGCCCCTGGGCCGTTTGACCGGTCCAGATCGGGAAGTCATCGAGGGAATTCGGGCTGAATTTGCCGAGGCTCTGGGCTGGAGCGACAAGGAAAGTCCCGTACGAGCCACCGGCTCACTGGGCGAGGCTGCCCATGAGCCCCTGGTGGTGCCGCTCGAGCAGGATGTGACCGAGGATGAGATGAAGTCCCGCCAACTCGAGGAAGTGGTTCGTCACTTCGAGGAAGGCTGGGTCAACCGGGCGCTGAAAAGCCTCGAGGGCAAAACCCCCGCCGAGGCGGCGCAAACCGACGAGGGGAAAGCCCGCGTGGCGGCACTCATCCGCTTCCACGAGGAGGTATCCTTCATCCCGAAGCGGGTCGGCTACCAGTTTGATAACCTCCGCAAGCGCTTGGGCCTTGCCGGCTGAAACAGACACCGCGCATGCCGGGGATGAATCCAGAAAGCCGCCCGCACCTCTGGCGGCTTTTTTTCATTGGATTCGCAATTCGGCCAGGTAAATCGCGGTGATCGATTTCCCATCCGGCCCTTTTTCGTGGCTGGAGTAATAGGAAATCCAGGCCGTGGCTGGCCCCGTTTCCAGAAATCCCGGATAGCTGTTGTCCCCTGCCGAGGGGAGCTCGGCGAATTCCACCAGCTCATCACCGACCAGCCAGCACAGCGAGGTTTTCGGCTCAGATCCACTGGTGATTTTTCTGCCACCCACCAGGTATCTGCCATTCCATCGCGCGATCAGTGGACCACCCACGGATCGTTTCAAGTTGGTTCGCTCCCAGGTGGTGTAGGGAGGCGCGGAACGCAACAACTCGGCCGGGGCGTTTTTGGACCTGCGGGCCACTCCCACCACAGACCCGTCCCCCTCGAAAAGAAATGCCGTCTCGTCCCCTTCCTTCTCCTGGAATTTCGCTTTTTTCCGCCAGATCAGCCCGTCCTGGCTCTCCAGCATGATGGACTCCACCTCCCGGGGCTCGCCCCGGGCCTTCACATCAAAGGAGGGCTTGCGCCTGCCGCACAGATAGGCGGTCCCGCCGTGTGCTGCCGCCCGCCAGATGTAATGGCCGAATGTCCCTTCCAGCATCACCGGCCCATTCCACATTTCCCCGTCACCCGTCCAGACTGCGTAACCAAGATGCAGGTTCATCTCGTAGTCTTTTGGGGCAATCGTGCTTTTGCCTGCGTACCAGGTGCCCGTGTACACAAACAATTTGCCCTGAAAAACCAGAAAATGGGGATCACGGGTATCCCTGTCCTTCACGGAAAACCGGTGCACCTGCTTCCAGCTACCGTCTGGCTCCAAACGCAGCACCACCACCGACGCTGTGTGGTGGACCATGTGCCCGTCTGGACAACTACGGAAGGTCAAATACACCCGGTCCCGGAACCGTGTGAGGTCGGTGAAGGCGTTGTGCTCCCCGTTGTGGAAGATGCGCCGCACAGATTCAACCACCACACGCGGGGGCGTTGTGGACCCGGCCTCGCGGGTGCGCGCCAGAGCCGGCACCAACCCTCCCGCACCCGCCAGGGCCAGCAATGCCCGCCTGTCCAAACTTCTTGGTTGCATCGACATGGCTACCGCCTCCACCCCGGCCTCTTGCATGGCTGAGAATAAGGCCTCACAATCATCCATGAAAGTCAAACTCCAAGGATAATCCCATGCGGAAGTTTTCAGTTCTTACCCTCGTGGCCTGGCTGGCATGCCTTTGTCCCGCCGGTGCACAAAGCATCACGGTTTCCAGCGGCGACAAGGATTTGGCCGATGTCGTGGTGAAGGTCCCGGCCCCCAAGGGATTGGCCCCCTCCACCAACGCGGTGGAATTGTCCACCGGTGGCGTCGTCCCCGCGCAGGTGGCGGGCCCGGGGCAAACCGATGACCCTTCGGTGGAAAAGTACCTCGTCTTCGTCCTTCCCTCCCTAAAACCCGGGCAAAAGATCCAGGTTTCCCCGGTCACCCTGAACCATGTGGTGGCTCCCCCGGCATTCCGTTTCAGTGAATCCAAGGACGGCCTCCCCGAACTGGACTGGGTGGAGGTGAGCAAGAAACGCCCGGTTCTCCAGTACTTCAACCTCAAAAGGAATGCCTCCGACCACTATTACACCTTCAAGCCCTTTCACAACGTCTTCGATCCCGTGGACGGCTCGGTCATGCTGACCAACACCTCCGCAAAAACTTCCAAGGATGGCCAATTCCCCCATCACCGCGGCCTTTTCTTCGGGTTCAACAAGGTCAGTTATCAGGTGGCTGACGGCAATAAAAAGACAGCCGACATCTGGCATGGCTCCAACAATGTCTATTCCGAGCACGAGAAATCCCTTGCCACCGAAGCCGGCCAGGTGCTGGGACGTCAAAAGGCCGCCATAGCCTGGCACGGGGCCGATGGGGTGACCTTCGCCGATGAGGTCCGCGAATTGACCGCCTACAGCACCCCCGGTGGAACACTGATCGACTGGAGCACCCAACTGACAAGCAAGGCAGGTACCGTACGCCTCGATGGTGACCCACAACACGCTGGCTTCCATTTCCGTGCCAACCAGGAGGTCGCCAAAAACGGCAAGGAGCAAACCTACTACCTGCGCCCGGATGGGAAAGGCAAAAACGGCGAGACCCGCAATTGGGACGCCAAGGGCAAGAACCCCCAGGCCGTCAACCTGCCGTGGAACGCCATGAGCTTCCTGACGAACGGAAAGCGGTACACCGTGCTGCGGATCAATCACCCCGCCAACCCCGGGGAAACCCGCGGCAGCGAGCGCGAATACGGCCGCTTCGGTGATTATTTCGAATACGACCTGACGCCTGAAAAACCGTTGAACCTGCGGTATCGGGTCTGGATCCAGCCTGGGGAGATGACCGTCCAGCAATGCGCCGCCATTGCCGAGGCTTTTGTCAATCCTCCCAAAGCGACCACGAACTCCAGGTAATATTCAGGCCGTTTACCCGGCCTATGTACCAAAAGCCAAATCCCTGCCTTTCCCCAAAGAGCCCGGGTGCTCAAGGTTTGGCAGGGTTTATTTTCGGTTTGGCTTGGTTTGCCCCGCCCGGCCCCCAATCCTCGTTTTTCACGCTCGACCCTGGGAATGCGGGCGGGATCATTTGGTTGTCCACCGCATCCAGCACCTTGGAAAGTTTGGCCAAGACCTCGGGCTTCACTGCAGCCTGATCCGTCGTTTCACCCAGATCCTCTTTCAGGTTGAACAACCTGGCTGGCTGGTTTTTGGCTGTAATAATTTTCCACTCACCCAGTCGCAACGCGCGTTCCACCCCACCCCCTTTGCGCCAATACAAATGCTCGTGGGGCGGGCTGGCCTTTTCCCCCCGCAAGTGGGGAAGGATATCGACGCCGTCCATCGTTACACCAACTGCCGGCTTGGCTCCTGCCAAAGCCAAGGCGGTACCAAAGGCATCCAGTGACACCACCGGGTGGTCGTAAGTTGCCCCTGCCGGCAATTTAGTGGGCCAGCTCACCACAAACGGGACACGAATACCACCCTCGAGCAGGTCCCCCTTCTGCCCCTTCAATTTCCCGTTGTCCGACCCATTGGTACGGACCGGGCCGCCGTTGTCGGAAAAGAAAAACACAAGCGTGCGCTCGCGCTGGCCCGTTGTTTCAAGTGTCTTCATGACGTCGCCGATGGCATCATCCATCAGGCTCAACTGGGCGGCATATTTACGCCGGGTGGGGTTCTGGATCCGGCTGAAAAGTGCCAGCTTTTCCGGCGTCGGTTCATGGGGGGTATGGGGTGCGTTGAAAGCCAAGTACAGGAACCATGGCTTGTTTTTATCCTTGCCCACGAAGGAACTGGCCTCCTTCCCGAATCGGGTGGTCAGGTGACCGTCTACCTCCACCGCCTTGCCGTCGCGCTCGATGGGCAGGGTGTACTGCCTGCCGCTTGGGGCCCATCCAAGGAACCGGTGACCACCGCCGATGAATCCGAAGGTTTCGTCAAATCCCCGCGCCCCAGGCTGATGGCGGGGAGACGAGCCCAAATGCCATTTGCCGATCCAGCCGGTCCTGTAGCCGGTCTCGCGGAGGTATTGCGGCAGCAACCTCTCGCCAAGCGGAAGCCC
>CAWUOE010000208.1:0-6102 GCA_963923355.1 uncultured Gemmataceae bacterium
ACCTGGATGAATTCGCTGTACCAGCGTCTCGAACTCACCGACGCCGAGGGCAACAAGTTCCAAAACCAAGGGTCCAACTGGGGCACCAGCGGGCCCAACTTCGCCACAATCACATTCACCTTCGGGCCACCCATTCCTCAGCAGAAGGCACCCAGGGTGAATCTGCGCGGCGTGGTGCTCCCCGGTCTGCCTGTGGCGCCTGCCAAGCCGGCCAAGCCCGCCGGCCCCCCCACCAAGCTTCTCTACACCCTTTGGGAAACCATGGACCACCAGGTGCCCTTCACCTTCAAGGAACTGCCGCTTCCCTAAGCGCGCTTTTCAATTTCCAGACATTCGAGCGAATCACTGGGGGCCTGCCCGACAGGCCCCCAGTTTTTTTGGTCCAGACCCAAGCGGGCTGGAAATGCAACCGGATGGCCAAGAATCTTCCTGGCTTTAGGCTGACCACACAGGTGAATTCCTAACAGACCCTCAACAGTGCCTAAAAGTGCGCGACATCCGGCAAATGATTTCCCCCGCGCAATCCTTGGAATACGCGGGGGAGTTCAAGTGCTGGGTCCAGTCTCGGCCGCCTTTATTTCTTCACCTTCTCCGGAACCGGCATCATGCTCAACTCACAGGCGAACTGATCAAACGCTGATTCACCGTCAGGTATTTCCATGTGAATATGCTGTTCCTCCAGGATCAACCGGTGCCCGGGGTCACGGGGCACCTGGTACCCTTCCAGTACTTCCATGAACGGCGTCAGGTTATAGGCATACACGATCAGGGCCTTGTGGTCGTCAAAATGGACCTCGGTCATCGGCCGGCCATGGCCGGCGCAAACCACCAGGCCCGTGGCACCGTCATCCACCAGCAGATCCTCGGCACCATAAAGGTGGCTGAGTAACACTGGCAATTCCACACCCTCGCGAAGCATCTCCCTCGAATTTTCCCCGCCTGCGTGGCGCTGCAGGTACACGTCCACCGTCTCGGTGAAGCCGGATAGCAGGTCGGTGAACACCTCGAACAATCGCTCTGCTGAAACCGTGGCGGCCAACATTGGAACCTTGCGCCCACCATCCTTGAAAACCCCATGGCGATACCCCTCCCGGGGCACCACGGTGGACTGAGGACCGGGACGAATTCCGCGGGGCAAACGAAACGCCTGGGCGTCGCCGCTATCAACAACCATGTGCACCTGCCGTCTTTCTCGCCCCCCCGCGGACCGACGGTCCGAGGAAAAGCCGCGCTTGCGTGATGTGAAGCAATGGGGTGCCCATTGCCCACAACACTCTATGCCCTGCGTGGGACGGGAGAAAAGCACCCGCCTGCATGAATTCCTGCTTTTTCAGGGTTCTCCCCACCACTTGGTGGGCGCATACCTAGAAGACTCAGCGCAACTTTTTTGCCTTATCCACCTTCTTTGACCGGACTGCTTTCCCTACCGGCATTTTTTATCCAAATTTACAAAAGTACAGCCCATTTTCTCAAGTCGGCTGATTTTACTACCAAGTTGTTTCAACGCACCTTCCGATTCTCTGGGTGCGATTCAGCCCTGCCGTTTTGTTTCCCGCCTGCCAGGGCTGACTTTCCCTCGAGCCTGAACCTCATGCGTACCCTGAGCCCAAGGGTCTTAACCCAGGACCGGTTGATATCCTTGGCGGGTTCCTTGCTGGCGCTCTTCCTCCTTCCAATCCTCCTCACGGCTGCGGACCTTCCCTCCCCCTCCGGAAAACTGATCGAGGAATCCTGGTATCTGGTCGAGTTGGATCAGTCCCCCATCGGTTCCTGGCGGATGACAGTCCGCGAAGCCCCCGAATCCGGCAAGGAGGCCTCTAATCGCAAAACCTTGGTTACCCAGGAATTGGAGCTGGTCCTGCAACGCTACGGCAGCACCGTCCGACTGCGTCAGGAAGTGAGCAATGTGGAGGATGCCGAGGGTAGGGTAGAATCCCTCACCCTCAAACAGGGCCAAAACGGCAAAACCCTCGTCCACATTCAGGGGCAAAGGAACCCGGAGGACCCGGACCAAATGGTTTTCCGGGACCCATCCGGTAAAAACCTGGCCCCGCAGACTTGGTCAGATTCGGTACTAGGCCTCCTGGCCCGCGAGCAGTTGGCTGCCAAGAGAACCATGGAACCCGGGGACACCTTCCGAATCCTGGGCCACGAACCACTCATCAACCAGGTGGTTGGGCTAACGGCCACCCTGCATCCGCCCGAGCCGGTAACTGTGGGTGGGCAAAGGCTGGAGCTGGTGCGGTTGGACTGGAAACCCAAATTGATGCGAGAAGCGGCGGTGGAACTGAGTTCCTCTTCCTGGTGGCTGGATGCCGATCGCAAGGTCGCGCGACGCAAGATGCAACTCGATGGGCTGGGCGCGGTGATCCTGTCCCGCAGCACCCAGGATGCCGTTCGCCTCGCCTTGCGGGACGCAAAAGGCAAGGACCTGGGAGAAGCCAGCCTCATTCCGCTGGATCGCCCCATCCCCAATGTCCGTCAGGCCCGTCGGGTGATTTACCGCCTGCGTCCCAAGGGGGAAGGCAACCTGTTTGACCTGGCAGGACCGAACCCCGTGGCCGAAGACACCCGCCAGCAGGCCCGATTGCTCCCCGATGGCAGTATCGAATTGGCAGTCCTGAGCGGCAAAAGGCCCGACCGGGTGGTAGGTGCCGAGGATGCTGCCCGGGAGTTTTACGGCACCAGCAAATTCATCGACACCGACCACCCCAAGGTGCGCCAGGTGGCAGCCATGGCAGGAGGCCTCGATGGCGACTGCTGGACCGCGGCCACCCGCCTGGAAAAATTTGTCCAGCGGAATCTCAAACCGGATGCGGCCGCCCCCCTGACAAGCGTTTCTGAATTCCTAACCACCTGGCGGGGTGACTGCCGTCATGCGGCCCTCGCGCTGGCTGCGCTGTGCCGTGCATCCAATATGCCTGCCCGCACGGCTTTCGGCCTGCTGTATGTGCAGAAACAAGGAGCAGGTGGAAGCAAGCCCTACCTGGGTTTCCACGCCTGGACCGAGGTGTGGATCGATGGCCAATGGGTGGGGCTGGATGGAACCCTGGGGCAGGGAAAAATCACCGCCGGCCACCTGAAGATTTGCGATCACTCCTGGCACCAGGTGGATAATCTCTCCCCTTTGGCGCCCGTTCAGAAGCTGATTGGCAAATTGACGGGCGAGGTGGTGCGCGTGGATGTCGGGGATTGATGGCTTTGCCTGGTTGGAGGGCGGTGCGGATGAAATCGGCAATCCTGCTGGCGGAACGCTCCGGTAACTGGCTGTACCTGGATGAACCGGAAGCCCTCTCCAGCGCCATCCCGGAACAATTGGTGGACGGTCAGGGTGTCGAGCTGTGGCTGAACCATGGAGCTAATTCGGGCGAGTCCCCGGTCGCGGCCGTGCGGTTTCCAGCGGGATGGCGTCCCAGCCTGTGCTGGTCTTGGGCAATCCGCAATCTGGACCGGGCCGACCAGGCCAATCTGGTGACCCGGTCAGCACATCAGGAATCGCAGATCGATTCCCCCGGGCGGACTTTTGAATGGCTCCTACTGGGGGGTGAGGGATCCGCCCTCATTTCCCACCATGGCTCGGTCAGCGAATTGGTGGTCCTGCGTTGGGCTCGCACCGGCGGGACATCAGGTGCCATAAATGGGAAACGGCCTGGCACCCATGGCCAGGCCGCGTGAGCGGATCGCGGTGAAAGGTCTCACCGGCTCCGGTTCGCAATCAAACTAATGTCAGTCGGTTGGGCCCCTCACACGGGCCATATTTCATGGATTACCAGCGGCAGCAAGCGTAGAACATGCCGTTGGCGCCCTGCGCAACGCCCACTTCACGGGGCGAACCACCGAAACGGGGCTTGCAGCAGGAATTGATGGCAGCCTGGGGGGACGCCCCCATTCCCACGCCCTCAAACGCATAGGATCCACCAAAGTGGCCGACGCGTTGCGAGCTGGCCAGGTAGTTGGCCACGCTCTGGGCGGAAGAAGTGTCCACGTAACCACCGCCACCACCGGTGTTCCCGACGCCACGACGGACCAGACCAAAAGGACCAGCACTGGCTTCCATGGCGAAAGCGGCGGCGACAATCAGGGTGCAAATCTTCTTGAACATCGGATCATCCTTTCCAAAAACCAACGGCGCGGCCGAAACAGCCAAGAAACAGACATGCACCGCGCCGTATCCCGGCTTGCGCCGAAATAACTGTTAAATTCGATACCACCGTCAAAGACGGCACGTCTTCTGCCGACCTCATTATCGATAGAGCCTACCCAGCCTATCGACAACCGGTGTTGGGCCCAGGATCATGATTTGGGTGGAAATCCGTTTTTCCACTTGACCCAGACTACCCATCTTTGGTGCAATAAAGCCTTGCAGCTGAACCTGAAAAGTGCAAAATTCCAGCCCGACAACCACATCCATAGTTGCCGTAAATCTCTTTCTTCAAACAACTTATAAATTGATTAAAATTTTGGAAAGGCGCAACAACAAACGCTCAAAATCAAAACGCCAAAAATTTAAGAAATTTGGATAATTTGTGAATTTTGGGTAGTCAAATTTGGTACATCGGTACATCCACCTCCTGGGCTCGACTCAGCACATCTGCCAAGCTGGTACGTTCGATATATTCCCTCTCCAATCGGGCAACATCACGCCAGATCTCACAGAGCGCCTTCGCCAACGGACTTCCCCTTTCCCCTCCTTCGGGCGATCGGTGCGGGGCTGGTCTGCCATCAATCGCATCCACAATCTCCGCCAGGCTGATTTGTTCTGGTGAACGGGCCAATCGATACCCACCCTGCGCCCCGCGGGTGCTTTCCACCAAGCCCACCGCTTTGAGTGCTAGAAGAATTTGGACAAGGAATCGTTCCGGAATGCCCTGGATGCTGGCGATTTGCCGGATACGGACAGGCCCAGGTTGGTCCTTGCTGGCCGCGAGTTCCATCAGCGCGATACACGCGTATTCAGCCTTGGCGGAAAGTCGCATTGCACCGGTGTCCCTGGTTAAGCCATCAATCCATCAGATACCGCTACCGTCGGAATGCTCCACCACATGCAGGCCGCATTCCTTTTTTACTTTGCCGCGCCAACGGCCTGAGCGCTCGTCCTCGCCCTCAGCCACTGCCGTAGTGCAAGGCTTGCAACCGATGCTTGGGTAACCTTGGTCGTGCAGGCTGTTGTAGGGGATTTCCTGCTCCACCACAGACTTCCAAACGGCTGATTTATCCCAGTTCAGCAGGGGATTCACCTTCACCAGGCGAAACTTGGCGTCCCACTGCACCACCCTGGCCTGCCCACGGTCCGCTGTCTGATCCTTGCGGATGGAGCTGATCCAGGCGCCGTAACCTGCCAAGGCCCTTCGCAGGGGCAGTACCTTGCGATCATGGCAACATTGGTCCGGCCGCACCCCGTGCAAAGGTCCCCCGTGCAGGCGTTCGTACTCTTCCACGGTGGTGTCCGGGCGGACATATTCCACTTCCAGTCCATATTTTTTCAGCAGTTTTTCCCGCACTTCCAGGGTTTCAGCAAACTGGTAGCCGGTGTCCAGGTTGAATACACGCACATTCGGGGCGATTTTCGCAAGAAAATGGATGATCAAACATCCTTCCACGCCGAAGGCTGTCGCCATGGTCAACTTGGCGCCAAACCTCCCGGCCGCCCAAGACAGGATCTCTTCAGGCCCGGCCATAGCAAACCGATCCGCGGCGTCGGAGATCTCCCGCGCCAAATCAGAAGATGGACCGGAGGGTTGCGCGGTTTCAGCCTGTCCGACCTGCTTCAGTTCCACCGCCAACCCACCTGAACAGCTCGGGTGTTTCCAACGATCAGTCTCGGAATCATAACAAGGTTGATCAGGGAATGAAAGATTGTGGAAAACTCAGGCGAAATCAGCCTAAGGACTCCCTTGCGATCTGTTTCATCGCACCGATCAACCGGGCGTGGTGGTACCACGCCAGACCGTCGATGGTGGCCAACCTGCGTGCCGTCACACCATCTACCAGCGGTCCCTTGTCCACCATCAGGCTCAAAAGTTTCTGTTCACCGGAAGCGTCCAGCCAGGTGGGATTAACTCCCCTGCTGATGGCCCACCCCGTACCCAGTGCCCACCCACC
>CAWUOE010000209.1:0-6090 GCA_963923355.1 uncultured Gemmataceae bacterium
TGGAAAGCCGGAATGGCCCGGGAGAAAATCACCCCCACCCAGCCGGTCTGGATGGCCGGCTACGCCGCCCGTAACGGGCCGTCCGATGGCGTGCTGACCGACCTGTACGCCCGGGCTCTCGCGTTGACAGATGGACGGGGAAGCCGGCTGATCATCGTGGGGCTGGACCTTATCGAGATCCCGCAATCACTGCGTGACAGAATTGTTGCCATGGCAAAGAAAAGCCACGGGCTCAATCCCGAAGAACTGCTGGTGAACACCTCGCACACCCACGGCGGGCCCATGGTCTCCAGCCGGACGGTGGCCGACTGGGGCATCGAACCGCAGTGGGGCAAACGGGCCGACGAGTATGTCGAATTCTTGGTCAGGCAGATCGATATCGCCATCGGTGGTGCCCTGGCATCGCAGGGGCCGGCCACCATCGGCTACAGTTCCTCCCGCAGCGCCACCTCCATGAATCGGCGTTTGCCCACGCCCACCGGGTTCCGCCTTGCCCCCAACCCGAACGGGCCGGTCGATCACGAGGTGCCAGTGCTGCGGATAGAAACCGCCGGTGGAAAACTCGCGGGGGTGGTGTTCGGCTTCGCCTGCCACAATACCGCCCTGGGCCCCACCCGGAAGATCAACGGGGACTACGCCGGCTTCGCCCAGCGCAAGCTGGAAATGGATCACCCCGGCGCGGTTGCCTTGTTCCTGGCCGGCTGCGGTGGCGACCAGAACCCCTCCCCCAACCGGGGCGACGCCGACGCCGAACCCAACGGCCTGGCCCTGGCGGCGGCGGTGGAAGCGGGCCTCGCCGCCAAACCTTTGAATCTGGATCCAAAATTGTCCAAATCTTTGGAGGTTTGCCCGCTGCCATTCGCCCCCCTGCCGCCCCGGGCCGAGTTGGAGGCTAGGGCCAAATCGCCGAACGGCTTCGTCTCCCGAAACGCCAGGTGGGTGCTGAAGGAATGGCCCAACCCGGGTGACCGCCCCCCCGACTACCCCCTTCCTGTGCAGGTTCTGGAATTGGGCGGCAAACTGACCCTGGTGGCGCTGGGGGGCGAACCGGTGGTGGATTACGCCCTCAGGCTCAAGGGAGAATTGCGCGGCGAGGGCAAACCGGTCTGGGTGGCCGGTTACTCCAACCTGGTGCATGCCTATGTTCCCACGCGCCGTGTCCTTCTGGAGGGCGGCTACGAGGGAACCGAGGCGGTGATCTACCAATCCCTCCCGGGCCCGTTCTCGGTGGAGATCGAGGATCGCATCGTGGAATCCGTCCACCGCCAGGTTGGCCTGCTGCGGAACAAACCGTCCGGCAAATGACCGGCGATTCCTCCCGCCAAACAAACCAGGGGAACAGGCATTGCCCATGGAAAGCGGACTGCTGAACACTTTGGTCGAGGGGGCAAAAGCCCTAGGTGCTTTGGCCACCCCGGTGGTGGTGGTGGTGGTCGCCTACATCTTCCAGCGCAAGCAGAAGGTGGCGGAAGCGGCGATGGCTGAAAGGATCCGCAGGATCACGCTGATCAGCCCGCTGCTGAACCGGATCTTCTCCTACCGGCAACGCGTGGGCGCCTATCTGGATTGGAGCCCGGAGGAGATCCTCCAGGCCAAACGCGATGCCGACCGCGAATTCAGGACCTACGAGTTCCTCTGGTCTCCCGAATACCGCGAGGCCTATCACCGGTTCATGGAAGAATGCTTTGCCACCCACCGGGGCGAGGGAAACAAGGCCGGCATCAGGGCCAACGAGGGGCACTATCCCAAAAAGGCCTCCTCCACCAATTGGCAGGCCTTCACCGGTGAAGAGGTGGACAAGGGCCGCAACCAACAGGCATACAACCAGTTGCAATCCATCACCGCCCAGGACCTTGGCTTCACCCATTGAGGTCGGGAGTCCGTAAAAAAACACCCGCCGGCGGTACCGGCGGGCGTTTGGGTTGTAACCTCAATCGGTCGATGCGCCGATCAATAGCGGTAGCTGTCGGTCTTGAAGGGACCTTCCTTCGACACATGAATGTAGGCCGCCTGCTCGGGCGTGAGCTCGGTCAACTGCACATTCAGCTTCTTCAACTGCAGCCGGGCCACATGCTCGTCCAGCTTCTTGGGAAGCACGTAGACGCCGATGGGATACTTGGCGTTGTGCTGCCACAGCTCGATCTGCGCCAGCACCTGGTTGGCGAAGGAGGAACTCATCACATAGGAGGGGTGACCGGTCCCGCAGCCCAGGTTCACCAGCCGGCCCTTGGCCAACAGGATGATCCGCTTCTTGTCGGGGAAGATCACATGGTCCACTTGGGGCTTGATCTCTTCCCAGCGGTAATTCTCCAGCGACGCGACATCGATCTCGTTGTCAAAGTGGCCGATGTTGCAGACGATGGCCTGGTCCTTCATCTTCGCCATGTGGGCGTGGGTGATGACCTTGTAGTTGCCGGTGGCGGTGACAAAGATATCCGCCTTGTCGGCGGCATAGTCCATCGTCACCACGCGGTAGCCTTCCATAGCGGCCTGCAACGCGCAGATCGGGTCGATCTCGGTGACCCACACCTGGGCGGACAGGGCGCGCAGGGCCTGGGCCGAGCCCTTGCCCACATCGCCATACCCGGCGACTACGGCGATCTTGCCGGCCACCATCACATCGGTGGCGCGCTTGATGCCGTCCACCAGCGACTCGCGGCAACCGTACAGGTTGTCGAACTTCGACTTGGTGACCGAGTCGTTCACGTTGATGGCGGGGAACTTCAGCTCACCCCGCTTGTGCATCTGGTAGAGGCGATGCACGCCGGTGGTGGTCTCCTCGGTCACGCCCTTCACGGCGGCCAACCGCTCCGAGTACCAGCCGGGCTGCTTGGCGATCCGCTCCTTGATGGAGGCGAACAGTACCTGCTCCTCCTCGCTGCCGGGCTTGTCCAGCACCTTGATATCCTTCTCGGCGCGGGCGCCGAGGTGCAGCAGCAGCGTGGCGTCGCCGCCGTCGTCCAAAATCATGTTGGTGTGGCCGCCGTCGGCCCACTCGAAGATCTTGTGGGTGTACTCCCAGTACTCCTTCAGGCTCTCGCCCTTGTAGGCGAAGACCGGGATGCCTGCGGCGGCGATGGCCGCGGCAGCGTGGTCCTGGGTGGAAAAGATATTGCAGGATGCCCAGCGCACTTCCGCGCCGAGCGCCTTCAGCGTCTCGATGAGCAC
Organism: uncultured Gemmataceae bacterium; assembly: GCA_963923355.1. Taxonomy (GTDB): domain Bacteria; phylum Planctomycetota; class Planctomycetia; order Gemmatales; family Gemmataceae; genus UBA6894. The sequence goes on from CAWUOE010000209.1 coordinate 3,169, forward strand.
GGCGGTCTGGATGGTCATGTGCAGCGAACCGGTGATGCGCGCACCCTTCAGGGGCTGCTTCGCCGCGTACTCGTCGCGGATGGCCATCAGGCCGGGCATCTCGGTTTCAGCGATCGCGATTTCGCGCCGACCCCACGGGGCCAGGCCGATGTCGGCGACATGATAGTCTTTGAAGGTCGAGGTCTTGGTGGCAACAGCGGTCACGTTCACAGTCTCCTGAAACGATGAACGGGCGCCGTTGCTCTGGTTCCACCCTCCGCGAGCCTGGCAGGCACCCGTGTGCCGTCGCAGCGCCCCTCGCAGCGATGGTGTTCGGTGAATGGGCTTTAGGCAAAACTCCCAAAGAAAAAGCCGTTTTCCGACCTCTCGATTTATAGCAACGCTGCCTGGCGTTTCCAAGCCAACCGGAATTCCCCAGCCACACCCTGCCAAATCCCGCCCCTGCAAGGTGCGTACGCGGAAAACTCTTCCCCCCTTGCTGCATTGGCCACCCTGCCGTAAGTCCATGCGGCACAATGCTTAAAAACCAGACCGAAAGCCCGGCCCATCCCCCGCCGTTAAAATGGCAATGATCTGGTCCAGCAATCCTTGCCCGGAGAAAAACATGAACCGCCCCAACACCCTCAAAAACCTCCAGTCGGCACTGTCCATGGAGCTTTCAGCGGCGCACCAATACCAGTTGCACGCCTGTGTCCTCGACGAGTGGGGCATGGGCCTCCTGGCCAAGAAGATGCGCGAGGAGATGCAGGAGGAGCTGGGCCATGCCGAGCAATTCCTCGCCCGCCTGATGTTCCTCAAGGGCGAGCCCCGCATGGAACTGGCCCACACCCCCGTGCGGGCCAAGTCGCTCCAGGGGATGTTCGAGACCGATTCCAGGGACGAAGTGAAAGCCATCGAGTTTTACACCAAGGCCTCCGTCCAGGCGGCCGAGGAAAGCGACATCGGCTCCCGTCAGCTATTCGAGCGGATCGCGGTGGAGGAGGAAAACCACATGAGCTGGCTCGACCTCCAGCTCGACCTGCTCAAGCGGATGGGCGAGCCGGCCTATATCGCCAAGTACATGACCACCGATGAACCCTCTCCGTCCCCCGCGGCGGGTTGACAGGTACCACCCCGCAAGGAAACCGATCCATGCATTCAGGCACTCCTCCGGGTGACAACACCGTGTCCCGGGTCCCGACGCCGGTCCCCGACCTCGGCCCCGCCTATTGGCAGACGCGGTACGACCAGGGAAAAACCGGCTGGGACCGCGGTGGCACCAGTCCCATGCTTTCCCGATGGTTGGGTGCCGGTGATCTCACACCCTGCAGGGTGCTGGTGCCCGGCTGCGGCCGGGGACATGAGGTGATCACCCTGGCCGAAGCGGGTTTTGATGTCACGGCCGTCGACTTCGCCGATTCAGCCGTGCAGTCCCTGCGGGAGGAATTGTCCCGCAGGGGCCTGAAAGCCCGTGTGATCCAGGCCGACCTGTTCCAATTCAGCCCGGCTGAACCATTCGATGCCATCTACGAGCAGACCTGCCTGTGCGCCATCGATCCCTCGCTGCGGAAAACCTACGAGAGCCTGCTGGCGGATTGGCTTCGCCCCGGGGGAAAACTGTTCGCGCTGTTCATGCAGACCGAAAACCCCGAGGGCCCGCCCTTCTCCTGCCCGGTGGAGGCAATGCGCGCCTTGTTTTCAGACCGGTGGAACTGGGAAAGCGGCCCGGTGCGCATCGACCACCCGATGGGCCTGCATGAGTTGGCTTGCATTCTGGTAAGGCGCTAACGGGTCCGCTCCCCTTCCCTAGGATATTAGCCATCCCGTCTGACCCAATGGCCTACCCTCCGGAGCACATTTCCCATGGCCAAATCCCCTGCCGAGATGAAGGCGGCGATGATCGCCGGCCTGAAGGAAAAAACCGGAAAAACCTTGGAAGCCTGGATCAGCGTCCTGAAGGCGGCCGGCTTGGCCAAGCACAAGGAAATGGTCACCCTGCTGAAGACCGCCCACGGCCTGACCCACGGTTACGCCAACATGATCGCGCTGCAGGCGCTAGGCACCGACAGCCACACCGCCACCGATGATGCATCCCTAGTGGAAGAACAGTACGCCGGCAAGAAAGCCGCACTGCGCCCGGTCTATGAGGCAATCCTCGCCGGGGTGAAGAAACTGGGAAAGGATGTCGAGGTCGCCCCCAAGAAGGCCTATGTGAGCCTGCGCCGCGCCAAGCAGTTCGCCATTCTCCAGCCGTCCACCGCCACCCGGCTGGATGTGGGGCTGGTGCTGGCCGGGGTGGAAACCACCGACCGCCTGGAAACAGCGGGCAGCTTCAACGCCATGATGACCCACCGCGTCCGCGTGGAAAGCGTCGACCAGGTGGACAAGGAGCTGATGGGCTGGCTGCGCCAGGCATACACCCAGGGCTGATTCAGACGACTCGTTTGAAAGACATGGCCAAACCGATTGCCGCAGCGATGGCGACCACCACCGCCATCGGCATAACCGCCTTGAACCACACCGCGTACGGCAGCATCGAGAGGTTAAACAAAACCGCCCACAGGATCAGCGCGGCCACCACGCCCGTGGCCCAGTAAGACCCAACCTTTTGGGCGATCCAAGTGCCCAAAAATGCGGCAAAACCCCACAGCCCGACCACCGCGACCAGCACCCAATCGGGGTAGCGGGCCACATGCTCGCACATCTGCTCCATGTCCTGAAAGTCCATCCCCTCGGGGAACGGATGCACCACGCTGCTGAACATCTCCACCGCCACGACCAGCACGAAAACGGCCACAGCGCCCAGGAAAATGCCCAACAGGGCGCGCAAAACGGCGACCATGATACACCCGATCTGAAGGTTCATTGTTCCAGGAAATGACAAACATCCCGCATTTTTCTGAAAATCCCGGATCGGGGCAAGGGAACCCTTCAAGGCCCCTG
>CAWUOE010000210.1:0-6082 GCA_963923355.1 uncultured Gemmataceae bacterium
GAACCTGGAGAGCGTGAACGCCAGCAATCCGGTGGTGCTGCCTGAGGAGCATATCCTGATCACCGAGACCTACGGGCCGGGTGGCACCCTGCTGAAGTGGGACCCAGCCAAGCCAAAAGTGGTGTGGGCGGACGCGGACCGGGGGCGGAAACAAGCGGTGCAGGGGCACTGGAACACCCCGGTGGCGGCGGGCGACCATGTGTACCTGTCGAGCGGGCGGCACGAGAGCAACGCCGAGCTGCGGGCGGTGGAATGGCGGACGGGCAAGGTGGCCTGGACGGAGCCGGGCCTGGGCCGTTGCTCAATATTGCGCGTGGGGAACAAGCTCATCATCCAGGCGGAGCGTGGGCCGCTGGTGGAGGCCCGCGTGAACGCGGCCAAGCTGGATGTGGAGCGGGCGTTTCTGCCTGTCAACAAGGAGGGGGCCCCCCTGCTGAGGGCCCCCTGCTGGGCGGCGCCGGTGCTGACCCGGGGCCACCTGCTGGTGCGCGGCGCGGGCCGGCTGGTCTGCCTGGATGCGCTGCGCGGTTGAACCGGCGGCGTCAGTCCTCCGCCCGCGCGAAACGGATGCCGATGGGTGAGTCGCGTCCGACACCGGTGTAGGTGTAGATCACCCGCATGACACGCCATTCCTTGGCGCGGTAGTCCCACCGGGCCCAGGCCATGGTGCGGAAGACGCGGAGGACATCGTCCGGGTTCTCGTAGATACGATTGGTGCCGCCGGGCATGTAGAAGGTGCGGCTGCCCACCTTGTAGCGCAGGACGGCCTCGTAGTAGTTGGCGCCGCCGGTTCCGCCCATGTAGCCGTAGCGGGTGTTGCGGTCATCGAACAGGAAGACCTGCCAGGTGTCACCCAAGACACTTTGGGTGTAGGCCGGCTCGGCGAGGCTGCCCTCAATTCCCTTGGAAGGATTGTTGGGGCTGGCGGTGAAGGTGGTGAGGTCGAAATCGCCGGGATGGCCGACCATCTCCAGCACCAGGATTGAGTTGTTGATGATGGAGAAGCAGCTACAACCGGCTGGCCGCATGGACCAAGTCTCGGTGATCTTCCACGCGTCTTCGGGCTCGTAGTGGCGGATGGCGAGATAGTGCTTGCCCTGCATGCGGACGACATCACCAGCAAGCGCCAGGGGGTGGGCCTTGCGGCCCATGTTCTCCTCAGCGGTGGAGTAGACATTGACGGCGTAGTCGAGGCGGCGTGGGGTGGGCTTGGCCTTCACCTCGGTCGGGTTGCGGGGAGCACCCTTGAGCACCCAGCAGGTGAGGGGGGAGGTGCGGCCGAGGAACTCGACGGTGGGTTGGCGGACGCCGGGCTCGCGGACCTCGGCGTACCAGTCGATGACGTTGTTGATCTTGCGGACGCCGGAGCCGATGGGGTTGATGCCGGAGACGACAGCCTTCTGGACGCCGCTGGGGTCGGTGCCGGTCCAGGAGATGGGGACAACCAGCTCGCCCAACATGTTGAAGCCGGGCTCGGTGCTCATGCCGCGGAGGCGCACGACGGAGCCGGGGGCGATGCTGCGGACATCCACTTCGACGGTGGCCTTGAGGACGGCGTTGTCGCCATCATGGCTGAAGGGCTTGACGGAGGTGGTGGTCCATTCGGGGCCGGTCCAGGGATCACCCGGGTCGGTGATGCTGGGGCCGTCACGATGCATCGTGCCGTGTTCGCTGGTGACATCCACCGAGCGGATGTTGAGGCCAACTTCCAAGGTACAGGGTGACACCTTCGGACTATCGCCTGCGGCCAAGCCCAGGACGATGGACATCCATATCCCCATGGCGGACGAACCCCTGAGACCAAATAAAACGGAGTAGTTGCAAGAGAATTCGGCAGGAGGGGGACAGGCCATGCGCAAGGTTGCGCCACTGTCCTGGGAGTTTCCGGCAAGGTGCCCACACCTACGGAGAAAATTGCCATACCGTCACAAACGGACCACGGAATGTGGGCGGACCAAGGAATCGCTCAATGCCTGGTGCCTTGGGAAAAAGGGTGAATCAGGTTCGGCGGCGCCGGTGGGGAGGGTTGGCGGGGTGACCGGATGTAGAAATCGCAGATGGACAGAAAAAAGGCTCAAGTGCCAGGAAGGCTGGCTGGAATGAGGATCAATCGGCGGCGGCGAGGAGGCTGTCCCCCAGGGCCTGGAAGAGTTTGAACAGCTTGGGATCGAATTGCCGGCCGGAATGTTTTTCCATTTCCGCCAGCGCATCGCGCAGGCCCAGGGGCCGGCGGTAGGGTCGATTGCTGGTGAGGGCATCGAACACATCGGCCACGGCGAGGATGCGGGCCGGCAACGGGATCTGCTCACCCTTTAAACCATCGGGGTAGCCGGAGCCGTCCCACCACTCGTGGTGGGAACGGGCCAGGGGGGCTGTCCGGCTGAGGGAAGGGATGCTGGCGAGGATGTCGGCACCGAAGCGGGCGTGGTTGCGCATCTGGGCGACCTCGTCGGCGGTGAGGGGACCCGTCTTACGCAGGATGTGGTCGGGTATGCCGATCTTGCCGATGTCGTGCAGGGGAGCGCCCAGGCGAAGCCATTCCGTTTCATCGGGGTGGAGGTTGGCGGCCTCGGCCAGCAGCATGGCGTAGCGGGTGACACGCCGGGTGTGGCCGCCGGTGTATTCGTCGCGGAGTTCGAGCACCTGGCCCAGGACGGTGATGGTTTCCTGGAACATCTGGCGCTGGGATTGCAGCAGCAGGGCCGCCTCGATGCCTGCGGAGACCTGTGCGGCGAGGGCATCGGCCAGTTCCAGTTGCCCTTTGGTGAAGGCGGGTTGGAGGCTGGAGCGATCGAGGTGGAGTACACCGAGAACGCGGCGGGGGGTGCGCAGCAGGGCGCAGATGACCGAGGCCATGTCCCCCTCATGGATGCTGGGCGCGGCATTGAGGGCGGGGTCGTTGCTGACAGACTGGCACAGGACGGACTTGCGCCCCTGGCAGACGCGTTCGGCGAGGCTTTTGCTGAAGGCGGAAGCCCCGGAGGGAAAATCGGAGCGGAAGGAGTCACCCTCGACCACCGCCCGGACGCGGAGGGATCCATCGGGCTGGGAGAGGACGATGGCACCCCGCTGGGCCTTGAGGACACGGACGGCCTCTTCAAGGATGCTGCGGAGGAGATCCTGCTCGCGCTCGACAAACATGAGGTGGCGGCTGGACTGCAGGAGGGCCAGGAGGGCCTGGGAGGATTGCAGGTCGCTTTTGTCGGTGCGGTCGGGTTCGGCCAATGGAGCAATGAGGGCGTGGCTCCAGCTGCTATCACTGGATGCTTCGAGGCGGAATTCGATCCCGCTGTCCATTTTGATGGGCTGATTTAGATAGAATGAGCTATCTTGTTTTTCTTGCAGAAGCTTTTGGATGGCGGCTTCATCGACTGGTTGGGTACCGGCTGGCTGGGTGGGGTGATCGATGCCTTCGACCAGCAGGGCGATATCCCCGAACTGCATCAGATCGCGTACGCGGAGGGGCCACTGGCCCGGGCCCATGGGGGTGCCGTTGAGGAAGGATCCGTTGGTGCTGCCCAAGTCCCGCAGTTTCCAGCCTGTGGGGGAGAGTTCCAGTTCGGCGTGGGTGCGGCTGACGGAGGGGTCATCCAAGCAGACCTCGAGGTGGTCCATACGACCGACCCGGGAAGAGGCCTGCAACTGCCAGGAGCGTCCCTTGACCGGGCCGTTGATTCCGAGCAACCAGAGCATTCGCACTCCCCAGAGTCGAGCAGCCAGCCCTTGGGCGACTGGCACGGATAAGCGGGCGGTCTAGAATAGGGACACTGCCAGCATACCTTCCCGAAGGCTGAGATTAACCCTGGGGTGGTCGCCGGTCGGTCTTGAGAGAGAAGAATCATGATTCGTGCCTGGTTGCCCCACGGACTGTTGGCGTTGGTTTTGGCCGGAATGGGGATTGGGACCCTGGTGAGCCAGGATGCGGGCCCGGGCAAGGGGCCCTGGAGTGAACTGGAAGGGGAATGGGCGATCGTGAAGGCCCGCAAGGGCAACAAGGACGCCGACCCTGACCAAGTGGCGCAGACCAAGGTGGTGGTGCGGGAAAAATCATTGGAGGTGGTGGAGCCGAGTTTCACCGAAGCGGTGGAAGTGCTGCGGCTGACACCGGGACAGGGTTTGCACCTGGTGGATTTGTCGGTGGCCGGGCCGGATGGCAAGGCGACCGGGAAGGTGCTGGAGGGGATTTTGGGCAGGCAGGGCGAGAAGGTGCTGCTTGCCTGGAGCAAGATACCCGAGAAAGGCAAACGGCCCTCCAACTTTGAGACGCGCAGCGACAGCATTGTTTTCATGGAGTTGGTTCGTCCCAAAAAGACCGGAAAGAAGGAAGCCAAGGCTGAATCACCCCCCGCTGTGCCCGAGCGGAAGGGGCCCGGAGGCGCCCCCTGATCCGGGGGGGAGTTTCCGACAGCCATCGAGGGTCGTCCCATGGCAGAGCAGGAACAGGCCGAGCCGCCCCGGCCGGAAGGATCTTCCTCCCCCCCTGTTTCACCGGACGGGAAACCGGATGGTGACAAGGACAAGGAGAAGCGGGTGCGCAAGCGGGTGCGCGTGCGTGGGGATAAAGGATCAGGTAGCTCTTCTCCATCGTCCCGTTCGGGTCGGCGTAAAAAGAGCAAGGGATCCAGCGGCATCACCTACAGTATTGGCAATGACTCGCCCATTTCGGGCGGTTATCGGTTGTGGCTGACAGGTGCCTTAATTGCCCTAGGCGTGGTGGTGATGGCTTACCTGGTTTTGACTCGGTTGGGCGGGCCCCCCCCGATACCGAGCGATTGATAAAGTTTGAAGTAATCAGGCCGTCAGGCCCGGGCCGGTGATTCCCCGAGGGGGCAGCGGCCGTTCGTTTTTCCAGGAGAGTGGATGAACAGCCCTGTTTTGCGTGTCGGCCACAGCCCGGACCCCGATGACGCCTTCATGTTCCATGCGCTGACGCACGACAAGATTGACACCGGCGGTTTGAAGTTCGTCCACCAACTGGAGGATATCGAGACGCTGAACCAGCGTGCCCGCCGGGGGGAGCTGGAGATTTCGGCCATCTCGCTACACGCCTATCCTCATGTGGCGGACAAGTACGCGTTGCTGCCTTCGGGGTGCAGCATGGGGGACCAGTACGGGCCGATGGTGGTGGCCCGCGAGGCGCTGACGATTGACGAGTTGAAGACGAGGCGGATAGCGATACCGGGCACGCTGACCACCGCATTTTTGACGCTGAAGCTGCTTTTGGGTGACCAGTTTGAATACGGGGTGGTGCCGTTCGACCAGATCCTGGACCGCGTGGAACGGGGGGAATATGACGCCGGCCTGATCATTCATGAGGGGCAGCTCACCTACGCGAATCAGGGTTTGAAACTGGTGGTGGACCTGGGCGTGTGGTGGCAGGATCGCACCGGGTTGCCCTTGCCCCTGGGTGGCAATGTGGTGCGCCGGGACTTGGGCGATGCGTTGCTGGTGAGGATCAGCCGGCTGTTGCGCCAGAGCATCCGCCACGGGCTGGAGCACCGGCGCGAGGCGATGGATTACGCGCTGAAGTATGGACGGAACCTGGATCTGGACCTGGCGGACCGGTTCGTGGGGATGTATGTGAACGACTGGACCGTGGACTATGGAGAACGGGGGCGGGCGGCGGTGCGCCGGCTGCTGGGCGAAGGGGCAGAGCGCGGCTATGTGCCGGCGCTGCCGGCGGTGGACTTTGTGGACGACGGAGAGCCAGGCTGACGCCGCTGGTCAGTCGGCCGATTTGGCGCAGCGGAAGCCGACATGGCAGGCCGAGGAAACCGGTTCGCCCTTGCCGCGGCTGCCGAGCCTGTAGCGGATGCAATACAGGTCACTGCAGAGGAACGAGCCACCGCGCTGGACGCGCTTGGGCACCTTGGGCTCGTTGGGATCGTGGCTGTCGGCCTCGGAGGGCTGGAAGGCGGGATTGGCCTTTTTGCGCCAGTAGGTGTCTGGCGCGAACCAGTCTGAGCACCATTCCCAGACATTGCCGGACATCTGGTGCAGCCCCCATGGGGAGGGCGGATACGCCTTGACCGGGGCGGTGGCGGCAAAGCCGTCCTCCCGTGTGTTCTCTCCCTGTCTCTTA
>CAWUOE010000211.1:0-6081 GCA_963923355.1 uncultured Gemmataceae bacterium
TGACTTCGCTGGGTCTTCGTGACAACCAGTTGACCGACGCCGGGTTAGTTCATCTTAAGGAACTGAAACAGTTGACTTCGCTGGATCTTCGTGGAAACCAGATGACCGAGGCCGGAGAATTAGATCTACCTAAGCATCTGTCCAGAGATGCTTCCATACATTTGTAAAAGGTCATTCAAAACCTCTTGAATTATCTATATTTTCGAAGGCAGGACTAGCCTGTAAATTTTTTAATGGGGTATGCCAAAACACCCGCGTGGCAATGGTAACTCTTCAACAAGAATATAGTATTGGTCACTTCATATGTCGCTAAATCAATCATGCGATTTGGCATGGCGGATCACAAAGGCAACCAACCCTTCACACCGGAAAAATCCTTCCCACATGGTGTGGCCCTGCCCCTTGGGCACCAACAACTCCATCGGCCCTCCCAACGCCTGGTACCGGGTTTTGACCAGGCCCGAATTGGCCTCCAGGGGCACCACGGCGTCCACATCCCCATGAATGGCGAATAGGGGCACCTTGGCTTTGGCCAACGGCTCCAGCCGGTCCACCGGATCAAACTCCGCCAACCGTTGTTTCAGTAGTTCACCCGTCAGCCCATAGGCCGGCGCGGCCTTGGCCACCCCCGGGTAGCTGGCCAGGCTGCATACCGGATAGATGCCGGCAAAAGCCGCCACCCTCTCCGGATTGTCCGCGGCCCAGGAGAGAGTCATCAACCCGCCCCGGCTGCGACCCAACAGCACTGGCTTTTTGGCAAAACCACGCTTTCCAGTCATTTCCAGGTACAGCTCAGAGAACTGTTTGCAGCCCGCCGGACTGCCATAGGATTCCCCCACATCCAAACCGGCAATCGATATCCCCGCCCGCAGGAACCGCTCAAACATCCAGCGCTCTTCCGGGCCGGGCAGGTTAGGCAGCGTGGGTGCATACCACACCCATCCCTTCGGCTGCCCCGCATCCACCTTCGCCTCAATCAAAAAAGCGGTCCGCCCGCCAACCGTGAACACCTCCCCCGGTAAGGGCAGTTTTTTGGCCGGCTGTTCGGCAGCCTGGGCCCGGACCAAGGATCCTGCAATTGCAAGCAGGCAAATAATCACCAGGTTTCTGCCATTCATCGCCAGTTCCTTTTCCATTACCGGTTGAACCAAGGGCCCCAGTCAGCCTCACGAACTGCACGATAGCATCGAGCACCCCGCCCGGCTCCTTGCCCAATCCGGTCGCTTGGCGGCATATTCTTCCTTACCCGGCTGCTCGGTGTAAGGGTTGCGCAGCACCTCCAACAAATCCCGCACCATGCCGAAATTGCCATGCTCGGCTTTGTCGATCGCCAGTTGGGCCAGATAGTTGCGCAGCACATACAGCGGATTGACCCGGTTCATGGTTGCCCGACGGGCCAGATCGGTGATTCCTTCCCCGCGCACACGCTGCTGGTATCGCCGCAGCCAATCAGCCAGTTTTGCTCGATGATCGGCCCCAACCCTCTCCGGCTGGTAAAACGCTTGTTCCACACAAGCCAATAGGGCGGTGTCCCCCTCCGGCGATCCCACCTCGCACCGCAGATCAGCCAAACCCCTGAAAAACAGCGTCATATCGGTTTCCACGGCGGCCAACAGCGGCCACAGCTCCGCCACCAGCGGCTCATCCTGATCCTGGTCGAGCAGGCTGATGCCCAGCTTGCCTCCCATCATCTTCCGGTGGCCAGTCTGGAACCGGGTGGCGTAGGCGTCCAAACCGGCTTCCAGGGGCTTGGCATCGCCCACCAGCGGATAGAGCGCGTTGCCCAGTTGCAACAGGTTCCACAGGGCTATCTGCGGCTGGGCCCCAAACCGGTACCGGCGGCCCTGCGCGTCGGTGGTGTTGGGGGTCCAGTCGGGATCGTAATCCTCCAGCCAACCGTAGGGGCCGTAGTCGATGGTAAGGCCCAGGATCGACATGTTGTCGGTGTTCATCACACCATGCACAAAGCCCACCCGCATCCAGTGCACGATCATGTCGGCGGTGCGCGTGCACACCTCGTGAAATAGGGCGGTGTAGGCTTCCGGTGAGGGTTCTCCCAAATAGGGAAAATCTCTGCGCAGCGTGAAATCGGTCAACTGCTTGAGCAAGTCGTGCTCTTGCCGCGCAGCGAAAATTTGGAAGTTGCCGAACCGGGTGAACGAGGGCGCCACCCGACACACCACCGCACCCGGTTCGTGTTTCGGGTTGCCATCGTAGAACATGTCCCGCACCACGCTTTCGCCGGTGCCGACCAGGCTGAGGGCGCGGGTGGTGGGCACACCCAGATGATGCATCGCCTCGCTGCACAAAAACTCGCGCACGCTGGAACGCAGCACCGCCAGGCCGTCCGCAGTACGGGAATAAGGGGTAGGCCCGGCGCCTTTCAATTGCAGCGTCCAGTGCTCGCCCTTGCGGGTGACCACCTCGCCCAGATTAATGGCGCGGCCGTCACCCAGTTGGCCGGCCCAGTTGCCGAACTGGTGCCCGCCATAGCACATGGCGAAAGGGTCCATCCCCTCCAGCAACTGGTTGCCGCCAAACACCTCGGCGAATGCCTGCTCGTTTTCCGGCGTGATCGCCATATCGAGCAGGTCCGCCACCTCGCGGGAATAGGCCACCAGTTCGGGTTTGGCCACAGGAGTGGGCTTCACATGCGACCAACAGGCTCCCCGGACCTGCCGCCGCAGGTTGCGCGTCTCGGGATCACCCGGCAGTTCACGGGTGAAACGGTTGGTGAAGCGCAACGATTCCAGGCCAGTCATGTGGTTTCCCGAATGAAAGCCAACTCAGCAAGGCGCGAATAGGTTCACCGGCCCATGCCCCTTACCCAGTCCCGGGTTGGTGGCGATGGCCCGATTGACAAAATCCTTGGCCCCGCGCACCGCCTGCTCCACGCCTTGCCCCAAGGCCAGCCGGGCCGTTATGGACGCTGATAGCACACATCCCGTGCCATGGGTGTGTGGCGTGTCGATGCGCAGGGCCGGCAGGTGAACCAGTTTTCCGTCCGCTAGCAGCACATCCACTGCTTGCCCTTCCAGATGCCCGCCCTTCACCAACACATGCCGCGCCCCCATCTGCACCAGGTCCCGGGCCGCTACTTCCATCTCGGCAACGGTAGTGACCGGCCGGCCGGTCAGGCGGGCCGCCTCGTTCAGGTTGGGGGTCAGCAGAAAGGCATGAGGCAGTAAGGCGCTTATGAAACAGTCGATCGCCCCGGGATCTATCAGCGGCAAACCATGCTTGCTCACCATCACCGGATCGACAACCAGCGGGAAACCCAAGGCCTTGGCCCGCTGCCCGATCACCTCGATGATGGCCGCGTTGCCCAGCGCGCCAGTTTTCGCCGCCAAGGGTGGTATGTCCACCAGCACGGCGTCCAGTTGCGCCAGCACCATGTCCGGCGGCAGGCACTCCACCGCATCCACCGTGACGGTGTTCTGTACCGTCAGCAGGGTCACCACGCTGGCACCATAGACGCCATGCTGGTGAAACGCCTTCAAATCTGCCTGCAAACCCGCCCCTCCGGACGGGTCAGACCCGGCAATGGTAAGAGCCACCGGATTGTTCTGCGGATTTTCAACCATGCCCACCACACGCCTTCAGGATGGAATAATCCTGACTGCATGGTAGCGAAAGTGGGTGACTGGTTTCATCCTCGCCCATCACCCGCGGAATAAAGCCTCCTCCGGGTCACTTCGGCAGCCAGATCACCGGCAGATCCAGTTTCTTGCCCAGGGCGTTCAGTTTGGTCATATCCCCAGCCAGCAGCTTGCTGAATTCACCGACGAGCAAGACCTGTTCTTTGTCCAATTCCACCAGCAATTCGCGCATCCCCTGCGTGGGGGCACCATCACCATCAATCGCCTGCCCATACAGCCACACCAGTTGGCTGTACAGTTTCGCGCCGCCTCGCATCGCCAGAATGTCATAGCTCACCCGGGCGGTGGGGTTGTGCAGCTTTTTCTCCAGGGCTTCCAGCTTGCCGGAAAGTTCCTTGGCAAGTGTCACCCACTCCTTGGCCGCTCCTTCATCCTTTTGCAGGTCCACCTGCAGTTCCAGTTGCCGGTGCACCTTGCGCAGGCGGATCACTGTGTCAGAAAGCGCGCTGATCGCATCGCGCACCCGCAGTGAAAATTGCTCCTGCTCACGCATTTCACCCAGCAGGGCCGCCGGGGTCACGCCATCCACCTTCCCCGCCAGCAGCGTCTGGCCTGGCTGGATCAGCCTGGGGTCGGCCCACACCTGAAAGGAGCCTTCCGCCTTCTGGCCATCCACCGTGAGCACCACCTTGTAATTGCCCGGGCAGACCGGCGCGCCGGCCGCAGGGCTGCCCATATCGGCCAGCGCCTTGGGGATGATGCGGGCGGGGCTATGGCACAGGTCCCAGGTGAAACGGTTGATACCCTCCATATCGGGAATCTCCGGGTGCTCCACCTCCGGATACTCCGAAGACTCGTCCGGTTTTTTCTTCTTGTGCTTCGCCCCGTCAAAAAACGCCACGCGCTTGCCGGCGGTGTCCAGGATCTCCAGGGTGGGCTTCGCCTTCGGCTTGGCCTTCAGGTGGTACTGGATCACCGCCCCCTGCGCCGGATTCTCACCCATGCCAATTTCCTGGCCGTGACTCACCGTGCCCGACAACCGCCACCGCACCGCGGGGCGGATGGGGTAAAGATGTGCGGATTTCTCGGCATGCTCGTCTTTCCACTCCCGCAGCGGGCTGATGTCATCCAGAATCCAGATCGACCGGCCGTTGGTCCCCACCACCAGGTCTCCCTGGTGTACCTGCAGGTCATGCACCGCCACGGTGGGCATGTTCAGCCGTAGGGTCTCAAAACTGTCCCCGCTGTCGGCGCTGAGTACCACGCCGCGCTCGGTGCCCACAAACACCAGATCCCTCTTCACCGGATCCTCGCGGACCACATGCAGGTACACGGCTGGATCCAGACCGTCTTCCAGCCGCTTCCAGGTGGCGCCAAAATCCGTGGTCTTCCACAGGTATGGCTTGTAGTTGTCCAGCCGGTGGGCGTCCACCACCAGCCAGGCGGTGCCGGCATCGTGGGGCGAGGCCTCGATGCAGCTCACCGTTCCCCAGTCCGGCAGGTCAGGAATGTTCTTGGTCAGGTTGGTCCAAGTCTTGCCATCATCCCGCGACAGATGCACCAGTCCGTCATCGGTGCCCGCCCACAATAGACCCTTCTGTTTGGGCGATTCGGCAAGCGCGAAGATGGTGCCGTAAAACTCCGCCGTCGTGTTGTCACCGGTGATCGGCCCACCCGACCATTTCATCTTCGACCGGTCGTTGCGGGTCAGGTCAGGGCTCACCTGCTCCCAGTTCTGCCCGTTGTTGGTCGTGCGGAACAGATGGTTGCCGGCGTGATAGACCACCTTCGGGTCATGCCTCGAGATCACGATCGGCGCGGTCCACTGGAAACGGATGCGCAGGTCCTCGGCACCATGGCCCGAGGCGTTGTATGGATAGATGCTGACATTGCGCGCTTGCCGGGTGCGGTGGTCATAGCGGGTGATGATCCCCGCGTATTCACCCGCGTAAACCACGTCGGGCTCCGTGGGATGCGGGATGCTGAAGCCCGTCTCCCCGCCACCCACGCCGTGCCAGTCTGCTAGCGGAATGCCCATGTAGCGCAGAGAGTTCGATGGCCCCGAGGCCGTGCCCTGGTCCTGCATGTTGCCCATCACCCGGTACGGAAACCGGTTGTCGCAGGCCACGTGGTAGAACTGCGCGATCGGCAATGCCGGGGCGTTCCAGGTTTTCCCGCCGTCAGTGCTGATGTCCACGCCGCCATCGTTGGCATCGATCAGGCGACGCGGGTTTTTCGGGTCGATCCACAGGTCATGGTGGTCGCCATGGTGGGGCCCTTCCACCTTCTGAAAGCTTTTGCCCCCATCAATGCTTTTCAGCAGGGGTACCTGCGGCGCCCAGACAATGTCCGGGTTGCTTGGATCCACGGTCAGGGTGGTGTAGTACCAGGCCCGCTGGCGGATCACCCGCTCGTCGTTCACCTTATTCCACGAACCACCGCCATCGTCCGAGCGGAACAGGCCACCCTTCTCGGCTTCGAT
>CAWUOE010000212.1:0-6068 GCA_963923355.1 uncultured Gemmataceae bacterium
GGTTTTGTGTTTCGACAAAATCTTCCGGGGTGTGTCGGCCTGTATCGATCACTCGGAACCATGAGACCGATGAGGGTGCACTGGGTAAGGTAACTTTTACTGGACCCACCCCGCTGTTGAATGCCATGTAAATGTCATTGCCTGGCTCCCTGCCGGTGCGGGAGCCATCGAGAGTCAGGGCGATGAACTGGCTGGAAGGCGAAAAATCCGGCTTTTCCGGCTGAAAGCCATGCCACTTGATGGATGAATCATCCAGGAATGATCTCCTGCGCAAGGCTGGGTGCCTTTTTCGGAATCCGATCAGCAATCGCGTGAAACGCAAAAAGGCTGCATTGGGCTTCTCTTCCAACAGATTCCAGTCAAACCAACTGATCGGATTGTCCTGGCACCAGGCATTGTTGTTACCCCTTTGAGTACGCAGGAATTCATCGCCACCCAGCATCATGGGCACCCCCTGGGACAAAAAAAGGGTTGCCATCAAATTGCGAGCCTGTCTCTCCCTCAATTCAAGGACTTTCGAATCCGTGGTGACCCCTTCCAAACCGCAATTGAAACTGTGGTTGTCGGGGCAACCATCGCGCCCGTCTTCACCGTTTTCCTGGTTGTGCTTTTTTTCATGGGAAACCAGATCCCACAAGGTAAAGCCATCGTGACACGTTATGAAATTGATGGAATTCCTGGGACCACGGCCCTCGGTTTGATAGAGATCGGCGCTTCCACATAACCTGGTCGCAAGGGGCCCTACGGTGTTTTCCTCACCCTTCCAAAACCTCCTGACAATATCCCGGTACTGACCATTCCACTCGGACCACCGTTTCCCAAAAGGAAAACCGCCTACCTGATATAGGCCAGCAGCATCCCAAGGCTCGGCAATCAATTTGGTATCCGCCAAGACCCCGTCTTCCGCGATGGTTTCAATCAAGGGTGGGTCGACCAAAACCCGCCCTTGGCGATCCCTGCCCAAAATACTGGCCAAATCGAAACGAAGGCCATCCACATGCATATCAGCCACCCAAAAACGGAGGCAGTTGAGTATCAGGTCCCTGACCACCGGGTGGTTGCAGTTAACGGTATTTCCACAACCGGAATAGTTCAGGTAGTTCCCATTTGGATCAAGCAGGTAGTAGATTTCATTATCCAGCCCCCTGAAGGACCAAGTCTTTCCCCGGTGGTCTCCCTCGCCGGTGTGGTTGAAAACCACATCCAGGAAAATTTCCATTCCGGCCCTGTGAAAAGCCTGAACCATGTCACGAAATTCACCCAACTGGCCCTGTTGTTCGCCGGATGCGGCATACGAAGCTTTAGGGGCTGCGAAACCGATAGTGTTGTAACCCCAGAAATTTAATAATTTTTCACCTGTATTGGGATTGGTAAACGGACAGTCTGTCTCATCAAATTCATGGATGGGAAGCAACTCAACGGCCGTAACCCCCAATGATTGCAGATAGGGGATCTTTTCCACCAAGGCCATGAAGGTACCAGGCTTGGCTGTCATCGAGGACGGATGAATGGTGAACCCGCGCACATGGAGTTCGTAAATCACCGAATCCTCCAGCGGGGTCAACGGAGGCACATCTCCCTGCCAATCATAGGGGCGCCGGAGAAACATGCTTCGACGTTTGAAAGGGGTTTTCTTTCCCCAATGGGCACCCCCTGAGATGGCAGTGGATGCGGGGTCTAGCAGAATTTTCTCAGGGTCGAAGGCATGCCTTAGGCCTTTGGGGCCATCGACGCGCCAGCCGTAACAAAACAGCTCAGGTAACCCCGCAATTTCGATGTGCCAATGATCACCTGTACGGTTTCTCAGCGGATGCAGGGGAATTTCGGCAAGCGTAGAAGCGGCTTCGGCATCCAATATCACCAGATTCACACTGGTTCCATGACGAGTCAGAACGGCAAAATTAACCCCAGCGTGGCCCAATGACGCGCCCAATGGCAGGCAGCGTCCCCTACTGAATTTCAAAATCGACATGAATCCGCCATCCCGGAATAGATTCCCGTTTCTACAAGTGTACTTGCCGGCAAAGATTCATGGGTATATCTTGATGATTATAAGCAATTAGGCGGGCTGCTTATTGGCCCGCCATATGAACCGACTGACTATTTCCTGACGGCATTAGCCGATTCCCAACAACAAACAAGCCACCTGAAATTCAAATGATTTTGCCGAGCATTTGAGCTGGCGATGGTTTCTTCGTCATGGGCTTCCAAAGAGATCCCACCTTGTACCCCAGGAATCTTTGACTGGTGCTCACCAGCCACCCATCCACCGATAGCTATCTAATTTTTTGATTTCCTAGAAGGAGCCACGGATGCCCGAGAACCAAGGTGAACCCCTCCAACCAGGCAACCAGGATTTCGATCGCCCGGCACAAACCAATCCCGGCAATGCTGATCAGGATTCGGGTTCTCATGGGGAAAACCCGCACCGTGGCGATCGGTCCCACCGTCAGGGTGGGCATGGCCACCAAGGCGGCGGTGGGCATCCCATGGCCCGTCGCAGGCTACCCCAACGCAAACATGGTGAGCATGGGAATAACCCACCCATGGCCGGCCGGCATCACATGCCCCAACGCTTTGACCGCGGCCAGCGTAGGGACCATGGACGTGGAGGCGAGCGGCATGAAAGGCACGACCGACACCCGGGACAGGGGAGGATGGATCGCTTTGAATCTGATTCCAATATGCCCGCCCAACCGGTTGCCACGGGACCGGGCACCCGATTGGACGACCTGTATCGGTTGCCCATGCCCGAGCTATTTTCCATGGCCGAGGGAGAAGGGATTACTGAACACACCGGCATGAATCGCGGCCAGCTCATCGTCGCGGTTGTCCGTAAACTGATTGAGCGGGGTGAACCGGTCCGTGCCTTGGGAACATTGGAAATCCTCCCTGATGGCTTCGGTTTCCTGCGGAGCACCGCCCATAATTACCTTTCTTCCCCGGAGGATGTTTACGTTTCACCCTCCCAGGTGAGGCGCTCTGGGCTTCGCACCGGTCAGGTGGTGGAAGGCATCATCCGCCTGCCTGTGGATGGCCAGGAAAATTTTGCCCTTTACGCTGTTGAAAAAGTTAACGGGAGAACCTCCGAGGAAAAGGTCCGCCCGGTCATCTTCGAGGACCTTACTCCCCTTCACCCCTGCAAGCGTCTCCGTTTGGAGACTACCCCTGACGAACTCTCCACGCGGGTCATCGACCTAGTCACCCCGATCGGTATGGGCCAACGGGGACTGATAGTTTCACCGCCAAGGGCTGGCAAAACGGTCCTTCTTTCCAAGGTTGCCAAGGCGATTCAAGCGAATCACCCCGAATGCTATCTGATAGTTCTGTTGATTGATGAACGGCCGGAAGAAGTGACCGAAATGCTCCGACAAGTGAACGGACCGAACGCCGAGGTGGTTGCAAGCACCTTCGACGAACCTTCAGGCGAGCACACCCACGTGAGCGAGATCGCTTTGGAAAAGGCCAAGCGCATGGTTGAAGATGGTCGCGACGTGGTGATCGTCCTCGACTCGATCACACGCCTTGCCCGCGCACACAACACCGCCGCGCCCTCGGGAGGAAAACTCCTGTCGGGTGGATTGGACTCTAATGCCATGCAAAAACCGAAAAGGTTTTTTGGTGCAGCCCGTCAGGTGGAGGAAGGCGGTAGTCTGACCATCCTGGCAACCGCCCTGATTGACACCGGTTCAAAAATGGATGAGGTGATTTTCGAGGAGTTCAAGGGAACAGGCAACATGGAGTTGCACCTCGACCGAAAGTTGGTTGACAAACGGGTATGGCCGGCCATCGACATCAACCGGTCCGGCACCCGGAAGGAAGAACTTTTGCTGGGCTCCGATGGCGTCGAGCGAGTCCGCGCTCTCCGAAGGGTGCTGGCGGATATGCCTCCTGTGGAAGCCATGGAGTTGCTTACAAGCAGGCTGAAAAAAACCAAAACCAACGCTGAGTTTCTGGCAAACCTGAACCTGGTCTGATCCTCCCCGCAGGAGTCGCCATGCCCACCGCAAGCCTGCTGGAAGACCTGCACCAAAGGTGGAAAAAGATTTCCCTATTGGAGAGCACTCTCAGCCTTTTGGGTTGGGACGAGCAAGTTTGCATGCCTTCGGCAGGGCAGGCTTGGCGGGGTGAGCAATCCTCTTTGGTTGCCGGGTTGATCCACAGTGAATTAACTCATCCCGGGTTTGCCGAAATCCTGGATCATCTAGAAGCCGCACCTCCTGACGATCCTTTCCTCCAAGCCAGCATCCGCGAGGCCCGGCGTCGCCAACAGCGAGCGGTGAAAATCCCGACGGCATTGGTCGAGGAATTGGCTCGGGTTTGTTCCCAAGCCCAACCAGTTTGGGCCAACTCCCGGAAAAATTCTGATTTTCCACAATTTCTCCCATTCCTCGAAAAAATCATCCGGCTCAAGCAGGAGGAAGCCTCTGCGGTGGGGTGGAAAGGCCACCCTTACAACGCACTCCTGGATGAATATGAACCGGGCATGGACTGCGCCCAGCTGGACGCACTCTTTGACGAGTTGCAACAGCCGCTTTCGATTTTGATTGCACGAACCGCCGATCACGCGCCCGACACATCCCTTCAGCCTGTTGGCAAATTCGGGATAGAAGCCCAAAAGTTATTGGGGGAGTCCGCCGCAAAAGCCCTTGGATTCCGATTTGATGCCGGACGGTTGGATACTTCCACCCATCCGTTTTGTTCGGGCATAGCACCCGGCGACTGCCGACTGACAACCCGTTACCAATCCGACACCTTTTTGGAAAGTTTTTTCGGGGTTCTCCACGAAACCGGACATGGGCTTTATGAGCAGGGTTTACCCGAAGCCTGCAGAGCGGAACCTTGGTGTCAGGCCGCTTCTTTGGGAATCCATGAATCCCAATCCCGCCTCTGGGAAAATATGGTGGGACGGACCCGATCCTTCTGGGAATACTTCTTGCCGATTGCCAAGGCGATTTTTGGATCTGAGCTGGACTCCTGGCCCTTGGAAAGACTGACTGGTTGCCTCCATACCCCTCGGCGTTCGTTCATTCGCGTCGAGGCAGACGAGATCACATACAACCTGCACATCATACTTCGTTACCGACTGGAAAAGTCCTTGCTGGAAGGTTCCCTTTCCACCGGGGATTTACCATACGCCTGGAACAGCCACTTTTTTGAATTGTTTGGCATGGCGGTACCGGATGACAGGCGAGGATGCCTGCAGGATATCCATTGGGCAGGTGGAGGATTCGGATATTTCCCCACCTACACTTTGGGAAATATGTATGCCGCTCAACTGATGCGGGCCGCGCGGAAAGACCTTGGCGATCTGGACTCTGATTTCCGGCAGGGCATATTCGCCCGCCTCCTTTCCTGGTTACGGGAGAAGGTACACCGGGTGGGGAGGAGTCAAACAGCCCAGGAAATCTGCCTGAATGCCACAGGTAGCCGACTCTCCTCGCTTCCTTTGGTGGAACACTTGAGAAATCTGAAAACCTGAGAGGCTGCCGGGAAGTTTATTGCCAACTTTTTCCTGATTCCGGAAAAACACCCATGCATTACCAAATCAACGTCACTTCTGGAATCTCCGGGACACCCCTTTCCCAGAATCCGGCCCCGGGTGCCCCCTTGGAGTTGTCAAACCTGCTGCAACAGCTTTTGGAGGTTAACAGGGAACAGGCCGCCTTGTTAAGAAACTTGGCGGGTGCCCAAGATCAAACCAATCGGTGGCGGGCCTTTTTGCAAAGGTGGGAGAATTCCATTCCAGACCTCGGTCAAACATGCCTTCAGGCCCTGCCCGTATTGGAGGGTGCGTTCGCCAAGTCCATTCAGGAAATCACGGACAGATTGGTGAAGGATGGCGACGACCTTCAGGAAGAATTTTGCCTGCAGGAATTCCTTGACCGTTTCGGAAACCGAATCACCCAACTGGCAACCTTAATGAACATGATTGGCCCTTTGGCCGAATCAGCATTAACCAATGAGCCGCCCAAACCTCCATCCTAGGTTATCTGAAACTAAACTCTGTTGACTACAACCGGCTTTCCAGTCTGAACGGATTCAATTTCCTTCAGGCACATGACCAA
>CAWUOE010000213.1:0-6059 GCA_963923355.1 uncultured Gemmataceae bacterium
TGCCCTAGTGCCGCTGGCATTGGGTGATCCATGGGTAAAAGAGCTGGCGGGAATCACAACGTACGATGTCAGTCTCACCCTTTCAAAAACTGGCATCGGGGGCCCGCGACAACGCATCGGGATGACCAGGGGATCAATGCTGTTCACCCATGTCGGAATTACCGGGCCATGCCCCCTCAACCTGACCCGATTGGAAGCAGATTGGAACCAACCAGATCACCTGGCTTTAGAAGCCGATTTCATTCCGGGCAAATCGCCAGAGCAGACCAATGAATGGATCCTCCTTTCCGCACGGGAAAACGGCAAACGTTCGCTGGCTAGCCTGCTTTCAGACCCTTTGCCGCGACGGCTCGTGGACTCTCTAGTCCATGAAGATAATCTTTTGCATTGCAAGCTTTCGGAATTAACCAAATCCCAAAGGCTGCTGGCAGTGAAAGCCCTCAAGGCAAAACAGCTAACCATCCTCGGGGATCTGGGCTATTCCAAAGCCGAGGTGACCGCCGGAGGGGTGGCGCTGGAAGAAGTGGACTTCAAAACCATGCAAAGCCGAATTCAGCCACGCCTTTTCCTGGCGGGAGAAGTGCTGGATTTGGACGGCCCAATCGGGGGATTCAATTTCCAAGCGGCCTGGAGCACCGGATGGCTGGCAGGAAAAAGTGCAGCCCTAATAACCCGCCCCTTGTAATAAAGCGGAAGGCAGGGCTAATGGCCCTGCCTTCCCGTAGATTACTGATGGATTCGATGCCTATCCCAATCAGGGGAAGCAAGCGATCAAAGCAAACACTGCCGCAGCTTCCGCAACTGATCCAGTCGCGCTAGCCCCAATGGGATACAGCATGTAGGGAACCTGGTCGCCCGGTAAGCAATAACCGGCATTGGATTCGTAACGGCGTAGAGGATCCGTTGCCAGGTGATAGGGAAGAAGCGCCATGTCAGCCAAGAAGTATGCGCCCGAAACAAAAGGCTGAACCGGTCCCAAGTCCCAACCATAGCGTTCACTGTTTTTCTCGTGGAACAGCAAACGGCCATGAACCAGATAATTTGGCTCCACTTGGCGAACCATCGGTTTCCAGTTTGAAGCCCGCCAATTGGGGTCATAAATCGAATTACTGAGAACAACCTCCTCCGGAAAAACCAAACGGTCCATTTTGGGACTGTTACGTTTCTCCTGTCGCATGCGCTCGCGGAGGGCTTCCTCAGATTCGATCCTGAACAGCCTCTCCGGTCCCGGTGGTTCCAACTGCACAGTGAAACCTGTTGGCAATTCCCCCGGAGCGATATTCAGAATATTGGACGGGGCCACCGGATTATCCACCGGTTTCCCCTGCTGACCATATGCTGAAAGACCCGTGCCCAGAAACAGGGCAAGGGTGCTAATCGCCGCTTTCCACGCCTTCTTGGCGGGAACTGTAGTTAGGCGATTCCATGGTGATGGAAATGTCATGCGGGTGGCTCTCCCTAACTGATGCGGCAGAAACCTTCACAAACCTGGACTTGGTCCGAAGCTCGTCAATGTTTCTGGTTCCGCAATAACCCATTCCGGCCCTCAAACCACCAACCAATTGAAAAATAAAAGGTGCGAGCGGTCCCTTGTATGGAACTTTGCCCTCCACACCCTCGGGAACCAACTTCTCCCTGGCCCCCTCACCTTGTCTGTATCGGTCCCTCGACCCGGCCATCATGGCACTAACTGATCCCATACCCCGATAAGCCTTGAAAGTCCGCCCCTTGTACAGAATCATCTGCCCCGGACTCTCGGCCAGACCTGCCAACAGACTACCGAGCATGACGCAGTTGGCACCCGCCGCGATCGCCTTGGTTATATCGCCGGAATAACGAATTCCTCCATCAGCGATCACCGGTATTCCAGTCTGTCCAACCCCCTTGAGTGCCTCGAATATCGCGGTGACCTGCGGCACACCGACACCGGAGATAATACGGGTGGTGCAAATGGACCCCGGTCCAATCCCAACCTTTATCGCATCAGCCCCCGCCTCAACTAGCGCCTTGGCTCCTTCCCGAGTCGCCACATTTCCAGCAATCACCTCAACCGGATACCGGTTTTTCAGGTTCCGCACGGTTTCAATTACGTTGGCGGAGTGACCGTGGGCAGAATCAACCACAACCACGTCCACCCCAGCCTTTAAAAGGGATTCCACCCTCTCGTAATCGTGAACTCCCACTGCGGCGCCGACTCGCAACCGACCCCTCTCGTCCTTGCAGGCATGAGGGAAACTGGTCAGCTTGTCGATATCCTTAATAGTGATCAGGCCCTTCAATCGATATTGATCGTCCACCAGGAGAAGTTTCTCCACTTTATTTTTGGTGAGTATTCGTTCAGCTTCCTCCAGTTTGGTGCACTCGGAGGCGGTCACCAGGTTGTCTTTCGTCATCACCTCGCTGATCTTCTGCTGATTGTCTTCCAAAAACTTCAGGTCACGCCTGGTAATGATCCCTTTCAGCAAGCCATTGGTGGTGATGGGCACACCACTGACTTTGTGCTCCTCCATGATTTTTCGCGCGGTTCCAACCGTTTCTTCTGGAGGAAGGGTGATCGGGTCCACGATGATACCGTTTTCACTTCGCTTAACTTTATCAACTTCTCTAGTTTGATCAACAATAGACATATTTTTATGTATGATGCCTATTCCGCCTTCTTGAGCCAAAGCAATAGCAAGATCGCTTTCCGTAACCGTATCCATTGGAGAAGACAGGATAGGTATATTGAGCTTAATTTTTTTAGTTAAATTTGTGCGGACATCAGCATCCCGAGGCACAATAGTACTGAAAGCTGGCTCCAATAAAACATCATCAAAAGTTATCCCTTCATAAGCGATTCTATCCATTTATTGCCCCATTCGGCTTTCAAGGAAATGGTTTCTACTAGTTAACTTAGTCTTCAATCGTATCGAATGGGATTTGGATCGTCCGCTCCGGTGAAACGGATCCCTAAATCCAAAAGGAGGATAAGGCTGGGTGACACGTTTGAAGGAAATGGAAAAAAACACCCCGGTGTCTCTAGAAAGTTTTGCGGTTCAACAAATGGTTTACCCACTTGGTAAACAGTTCCTTCCGATAAAGCATTTCCCCCTCTGGTTTAGTACCGGCCCGATTCTCAATCCACTGGATTCCAGACCTTAAACGCCCCACCAATTGCCGTGTCATCTCAGGGTTTAAATCAGGCCTGCCATTCTCCTTATTGCAGGCTCGATGGAACGATTCATGGGCGATCAAATCTCCCCCTTGGTCCCTGAGTCGTGCCGCCAATCGGTTGGGCAATGGGCCCGGCAAATCAGCCGTTATCAGTTGATTCACATCAGCGGGAAAAAGCGCCCTCTGGGCAAGGACCTGCCCATCAGGACGAACCCATTCCAAGGTGGTTGGTTCCGCCAAAGGGCCAATTTCGGTTGTCACCCTGAAGAATCCTGCCACCTGGTTGATTTCCTGGGTAAGTAGAAATGGCCACCTTGTAACAACCGAACACCCGGATTTAGCTCCTTCGACCCAAGATTTTTGAGCAACATTTGCCTCTTGGGAAAAAGAAGTCAGCCCCCCCTGGACGGGAAAAATGGTTCTCAGATAACCGATTGGAATTTTGTTTGAGTCCTTGGCGCTTGCCCCAGTCAGGGGAATAAAAAAGCCCGCCCCGGCCATGGCATACCAAAGGGACAAGCCTCCAGGCCTTTTTTCGCACAGGTCCACGATTTCAAAACAATCTATTTCCCCCTCTAGGACAGCACAAACTGCTTCTGATTGATGGCCTTGGTCACGTGCGTGATCCGCCCAAACAGTCAAACCACGGACCCGGTGACATTGCGCAGTCCAGTCCAGGAGGGACCAGGCCACCGCATTGGATTCATCAATACACAAAGGAAAAACCGGGCGATGGCAATCCAATAGGGCAAGACTTCCCGAATCCAATTGAATGTTTAATGTCCCCCGGGAAACCAGGCAACCATTCCTCAAAGCCATCCCATGAGAATCCAACGCCTCGGTCAAAGAGGCAAGGTTGGTCATCCTTGGATCGCTTGGAAGTGACTTGGAAGCGACCACCTGCACCACTTGGAGATTCCCGGCCCGGGCCTCAGCCAGCGCCACCCCGGCAGATACGGAATGGGACCTTAAATCAGCGGTAATAAATCCTTCGGGAATCCCGGGGCTTGGGGTAGTGGTGGATAAACGAACAGCCAGGCGTCCAACAAAAAGGTTCACCGGGTGATCTGTCCAATAAAAACCCGGAGCACCGGAGACCCTTAAAACACACTCTCCCTGATTCCCTGGCAGCTCACATTCACCTGAAATGGCAAACCAAACAAGGCCGCCCAAAATGATCCTGCCACCCACATCCGATCCCGGTTCCGTTGGTACCTCCCTCAGCCACCCAACTGGAGCCAGGATTTCCCCTGACACCTTAGCCAAACTGATCCAACAGGGGAGCGGTAGACCATTTTGGGAATCGATGATTTTCAGACTGACATCTGCCATGGAATCCCCGAAAGATTCAATGGACCTGGCCACCAGCCTCCAGTATCAACCTTCGGGCAGAATCGACCGCCTTCGGAAAAAGCTCAGTTCCAGTCACACCTCCTGTCGGTCCTCCCCCCAAGAGGTGCGGCTCCAACGTGGCAAAACCCGAGTATCCACGCTGGGTCGCATCCTTCAAAACCTCCAGCCAGCGCCCATGCCCTTCCCCAGCCAAAGAGCCATGGGAGGCCCCGGACTTCCAGTCTTTGATATGCAAATGGGCCACCCGATCCCTGGAACTCAGCCATCCCTCCCATGGGCAGTAACCACAAAACACAAAGTTTGCGGCGTCGTAGGCTGCCGAAAGGGTCTTGCCTGGGAATTGAGCCAGCAAATCCCCAACCCTTTCCGGAGAATCCCCGTAGATCCTGTGCTCGTTTTCATGGAAAAGCCGGATTCCCGCTTTTTCGGCCAGTGATACCAAACTTTCCATGCGGCGCATCACCTCACCGCGGTTTTCCGACCAATCCTTCTGCCCCTTTTCAGGAGGATAAAAACTGAATATCCGGATGGCATCTATCCCAAACCACTCACACAACTGGATGGCCCGCCGGAACTTATCCAAATGTGGCACAAAATCCTGGTCGACCGGTATCTTGCCAATCGGTGAGCCGATGGCACTCAAGCCAATTCCACGGTCGCGCAGCAATTGACGGAATGCATGAACTTGATCATCTGAAAGAGACAAGACATTGGTTTCGTGTATGGAACGAAACTCGATAAACTTAATGCCGCATTTTTGAAGCAAGTCCACCTGAGTTTCAGGAACCGGCGAGATTTCATCGGCAAAAGCACTGAGTGTAAAAGTTGCCATAGAAATCGCCCTCAATCCGCAGGTTTCCAAATTCATCAGCTAGGATGCTTCCCTGGACCTGGATACACCGGGAACCCAAAGGACATCCGAAGCTCCATTATTGTTGTAAACCCTGGCAAGGACGAAAAGAAGATCGGACAATCGATTCAAATAAATCAAAAGGTGGGAGTTCAAGGACTCCATGCGACCGAGCGCTACGACTTGCCTTTCAGCCCTTCGAACGACAGTTCGGGCCACATGGGCATAAGTGGATGCCTGACTGCCTCCGGGTAGCACGAAACTTGCCAGGGGCTTCAAACCAGAATTGGCGCCATCGATCGCCTTTTCCAAGCGTTCCACCTGGGTCGCCAGAATCCTTAGGCCAGACTCCGGGGAATCCACCGCCAACGGCACGCACAAATCCGCCCCGACATCAAAAAGGTCATTCTGAATCGTTTGCAACAAGTCCTGGTGCGGATGATCCGTTCCTAGCGCGACGCGCACCAGACCCAAAAAAGCGTTTGCCTCATCCACTGTTCCGTAGGCTTCCACGCGGGCATGGTCTTTGGCCACGCGAGTTCCATCACCAAGGCCGGTCGACCCGTCGTCGCCAGTCTTGGTGTAAATGCGGGAAAGAATAACCATAGTTCACCTCATCATTTTCCGAACAGACACTTGATTATTAGTCTTACCAATCAACAAAAATCGGAATCCCCACCCCAAAAATCAGACAAGGCAACCC
>CAWUOE010000214.1:0-5965 GCA_963923355.1 uncultured Gemmataceae bacterium
GGGGCGGGTGCCGGGGCGGGAGAGGTTTCCCTTGCGGTCGAAGTGACGGATGATCTCACGATCAAAGGCCCAACTCGCAAAAAGGAATTGTCCTTCAAGGTTTACTATCCCAAGACTGGCGGACCTTACCCGGTGATTGTTTTCTCGCATGGGTTCGGCGGCAATAAGGATAGTTTTGGTCCGGTCGGTAAGCACTGGGCGAGTCAGGGCTATGTGGTGTTCCATCCGTCGCATGAAGATAGGCTCGATCGTCCGGGGGGCGAAGGGCGGAATGCGGGCTCTGATGCTGCCGGAATTCGAAGTCGACTCGGGGGCTTGAGGAGCGGAATCAGCGATACTGGAAATATCAGTAGCCGTGTTGCGGATTTGGTTCTGGTCTTGGATAAAATCGAAGACTTACCGAGTTTGGTTCCCGAGCTGAAGGGAAAACTCGACACCAAGACGATCGGAGTCGCCGGGCATTCTTTTGGCGCTTATACGGCGATGTTGATGGGTGGCGTGACGACCGACTTTGACAAGGAAAAGGGCAAGAGCTTTCTGGATAAACGCGTTAAGTGCATTCTTCCGATTTCTGCACAGGGGACTGGGCAGCAAGGTTTGACTGAGCAGAGTTGGCAAGCGTTGCGGTTACCGATGATGACAATTACGGGAACGGAGGACCGTGGTGTTGGTGGTCAGAGCGTCGAGTGGAAGAAAGAGCCCTACAAGTACAGTCCAACCGGAGATAAGTATCTAATCGTGATTGGGGGGGCGAATCACTTGTCTTACGGCGGTGCCCTTCGGGTTCGAGGCTCTGGCGTCATGGAAATCGTCAATTTTTGCACAACCAAATACTGGGATGCCTATCTGAAGAATTCGCAGGAGGCGAAAGAGTATCTGCAGTCGGGAAAAATCCTGAAGGATTTCGCAGGTAGGTGCACTATGGAGATTAAGTAGTAACAAAAATCTTATCAGGCGAAGACAAGCTGGGAGTTCTACAAGGCCGCGCTTGGAGAGGAGAAAAAATGACATCCAACCTGCTGCAACATTTATTCCACTTTTGCGCAGCCTTTTTCATGGCCTATGAACCGCCCTTGCCCAAGGACCAACCGGTTTGCTTTGACAGAATGGAACCAGAAAAAACCTTGCGGCGCAGTATGGATTCCGTAACGAGCAGGTCACAGATAAAGCCATGCAATCCAGACGGGGGGGACGCGTTGGAAATGCCGCGGGGCGCGAGGATGACACTGGACCCGTCGAGGAATCCGAGCAGGGACGAAAGATTAGCGCCGCGATGATGGATTACTGGATGGCCTTCATGAAGGATGGCAAGCCCGGTGGCAACCAGTTAGCCGACTGGCCACCGTATCAACCAGCGGCAGCCAAAGTGATGGTCTTTGGGAACAAATACATCGCTGCACGATAACAGAAAGCTCAGGTGAGCTGGTCTACGAATCATCTTCAGAACCCCTCACGCTTAGAAAAACAGGGACCCAAGGAAAATGATCAGCAAACTAGCACTTAGTTTTGGCGGGGTCATGATCGCGATTGCCCTCTGCGTTAGCAGCACTTCGGCGCAGGATGCCCAAGACAATTCACAGCGTCTAGATCCCCGCGAAGCCACAGAAGCAAATAGGCCTCAGCGGCTAGGCGGAGAACCTCGCAAACAGATCAATCCGCGTCAGCGTGAGGCCATAAAGAAGATGCGAGAAAGGACGGAAAACGGTCCTGTTCCGGCTGGTCTCGAACGACGGAAAATTCAAGTTGGCGAGACTGAGCGGGAGTACTTCATCAACATCCCCCAATCGTGCCAGGACAAGCCGTCGCCAGTTGTCTTTGTGCTCCATGGCGGAGCAACCAGCAGCGGAATTGCGATGCATCTGAAGGCCGATTTTACCAAACTCGGGGCAAGTGCCGGTTACAACACGGTGTATCCCAGTGGCATCAACGGATGGAACATCGGTAGCCATGACATGTATTCGGTACAGCGACGGACCAGCAATGCCGATGATGTTGGCTTTTTTCGAACGATGTTCGATGAACTGATCGAGAAAAAAATTGCTGATCCCGCTCGGATTTATCTGGTCGGTGGAAGCAATGGCGGGGTGATGACCCAGTATCTCGTTTGCAATCTTGCAGATCGCATTGCGGCCGCTGGGGTCATGGTGGCTACGTTGCCAAGGGCAGCCGATACCCAGTGGCCCAAACCTACCAAGCCAGTGCCGATGATGATAGCCCTTGGAACCAAGGACGCCTTCAAGCCATGGAACGGGAACAAGGACCAAATGAGTGCGGAGGGCACCGCCGAGTTTTGGCGTAAACTTAATGGATGCGTTGCGAATTCCGAAAATTGGGACCTGCCTGATCGCGATCCCAAAGACGGCACGACTGTCCATGCAAGGCAATGGAAAGGAAATGCACCGGTGCTCTTTTATACAATGAAAGGCCACGGCCACGGCTGGCCGATGCAGCGCGGGCGTGGAGAAACCGGCACCGGGCCGAAAACGCAAGACATAAACAGCCCGGAAGAGTTCTGGAAATTCCTGAAGGACAAGACCCGATAATGATCGGAAGCCCAACCGCCATCATTGAAGAACCGATAACCCGTTTGTTATTTCAATCCATCATCACAATTTTCGGGACATCCCCATTTGGAAATTCCCGGGTTATCTTGCCTTGCAACAACATTCCGATTGCTTGTCAAACCAAACCCGTTGAATCCGGTCCCACTTCCAAAGTTGCCTGGGTCACCCCCGCGGTACGAGCACCCCGCATCCGCCAGCAGACTTTCGAAAGTGCCGCAGCCAAAACAAAAGTGAGTTACCACATTTACACGCCGAAAGCCTACGACCGTGAAATGGGACGGCGTTTTCCCGTCCTGTATTGGCTGCATGGATCCGGTGGAGGATTAGAGGGCATCGCCCCCTTGAGCGGTTTTTTCCAAGAAGCCATGCAAAGTGGCAAAATTCCACCCATGCTCATCATCTTCCCGAACGGCATGGCCAGCAGCATGTGGTGCGACTCCAAGGATGGCCTTGTACCCATGGAGCAGGTTGTAATCCGAGACCTGATACCCCATATAGACAAGTCTTTTAGGACGGTGACCAATCGAAGCGGTCGAATTGTAGAAGGATTCAGCATGGGCGGTTACGGCGCAGCACGGTTAGGTTTCAAGTACCCGGAATTGTTCGGCACCGTCTCCATTCTTGCCGGTGGCCCACTAGACATCGATTTCAAAGGGCCACGCGCCACTGAAAATCCCGGTGAACGAAAACGGATCCTCCTCACCACTTTCGGCGGAGACCTAGAGGACTACCGGGCAAAAAGTCCGCTAACCATTGCCAAAGCAAAGGCCAATGACATCCACGGAAATTCCCGGGTGCGTGTAGCTGTCGGGAAGCTAGACTTCACCGCGGAACTGAACCAATCGTTCTCCGAACAGATGAAAAACCACGGGATTGATCATGCGTTCAAACTTGTGCCCGGGGTTGGCCACAACACTATCGCCCTCTTGAAAGGACTTGGTGAATCCAACTGGGACTTCTACAAGGCCGCGCTTGGAGAGGAGAAAAAATGACATCCAACCTGCTGCAACATTTATTCCACTTTTGCGCAGCCTTTTTCATGGCCTATGAACCGCCCTTGCCCAAGGACCAACCGGTTTGCTTTGACAGAATGGAACCAGAAAAAACCTTGCGGCCATGGTTCGAGAAACGATCCCGGAAAACCAACCAAGGCGGAAACCAAAGACAGTCACCGGCTTATGTGAAAGCTTATCCAAGACCCGAACCAGAGGTCGAGAAAAGCCCCGAGGCAGAACGAAAAACCAGCGGGATTCGGGAAGGCCCCAGGGTGGTAGCCCCAAACGAGGCAGGTATCGGACGAATGGTGCCGAACATAAGCCTCAAGCCCCTGAACGGAAAAGATGTCCAGTTAAAAAACCTGGTCGGGAAGAGTGGCCTCGCAGTGGTGTTCACCAACACGACCTGCCCGATCTGCCAGAAGTATGGCCCGACATTGGCAAAATTGGAGGAAAAACTTGCCATCCGGGGAATCGAGATGTTGTTCGTCAACCCCACCGGGAATGACAAAACCGAGGACATGGCAGCTTTCCGCGCCGACCATAAGCTCAAGGGACCGTATATCCACGACCGGGATGGGATCATTGCCAAGACGTTCGGCACCAAAAGCACCGCTGAAGTGTTTCTACTGGACCAACAACGGACGGTGGTTTATCGCGGAGCAATCGATGACCAGTATGGACTTGGTTACACGCACGATTCACCGAAGCGAACCTTTCTATTCGACGCAGTCACGGCACTGTTTAACCAACGCAATGCCGACCCGGCAGCCACCACCGCCCCCGGTTGTGAACTTGATTTGACAGACAAAAAAACAGATTACACCCATATCACCTATCACAACCGCATCTCGCGGATCATCCAGAGGAACTGTATCGAGTGCCACCGGAACGGCGGAGTGGCTCCTTTCAGCCTGGAGAAACACGAGGACGTGGTCGCTCACGCCGGGATGATTCACAAGGTGGTGGAGAAAGGAACCATGCCCCCCTGGTTCGCTTCTCCTCCCGGCGATGGTAAGCCGACCCAGTGGGCCAATGATCGCAGCATCAATTCAGCGGACAAGGCAGAACTGTTAGCCTGGCTCAAAAGCAACCGACCCCAGGGTGACCCAGCCGACGCGCCGATTGCGCGCACCTATGCTGACGGGTGGCTGATCGGCAAGCCGGACGCCGTATTCAAGTTTCCGAAAGCCGTGGAAGTCAGGGCAAGCGGAATCATGCCCTACCAAAACATCCTGGTAGAAACGAATCTGCCAGAGGACAAGTGGGTGAAGGCAGTGGAGATCAGGCCCTCGAACCGGGAGGTGGTACATCACGTCCTGGTATTCACCTTGCCGCCCGGAAATGAAGACCCCGAAACCACCATCGAAACCGCTGGGGATGAAAGAAAAGGCTTTTTTGCCATCTATGTGCCTGGCCAAAGCGTGCTGAGCTACCCAGACGGATTCGGCAAACGCCTACGGAAGGGCTCACGACTTCGTTTCCAGGTGCATTACACACCCAACGGAAAAGCTACCGAGGACAAAACCCAAATCGGTCTAGTTTTCGCCGAGAGAGTTCCGGAGTACGAGGTGAAGGTTGCCGGGATTGTGAATGCCGGGTTTCGAATTCCTCCGGGAGCTCCGAACCACCCCGTCGAAGCGAGCCTGCGCACACCCGTCAACGCCAACGTTCTCGGTTTTCTTCCCCACATGCATCTCCGAGGAAAATCATTCCGCTACGAGATCACACCATCCGACGGAAAAACCGAAACAGTCCTTGAAATCCCGCATTATGATTTCAACTGGCAACTTTACTACCGCCTCGCCCAACCCATAACCCTTCCGAAAGGGAGTGTGGTAAAAGCAACCGGTTGGTTCGACAACAGCGAAATGAATCCGGCCAATCCGGATCCAAAGAAGACTGTCCGATGGGGACCACAGACAACAGACGAAATGATGCTTGGTTATGTGGAATACTATGTCGAGGTGGGCTCCAATGTACTGTTACCCGCCGGTTTACTCGGTAACCGCCCAGCCACAACCACCTTGTTCAAACGAGCCGATTCCGACGGCAACAACAGGATCAGCCGGACGGAGTACGATGCATTTGTGAATTCCCTTCCACGATTCAAGGACAAACATCTCGAGGCTAAGCGCCTTTTTGAATGGCTTGACTCGGACAAAGATGAAACATTAACGAAAGGCGAGTTCGAAAAACTTGCTAGGCGCTGATCCGAATGACCGGATTTCACACATGCTAGTATCCGGTATTAGATTTTGCGTTTTTGGATCTGCCTATCGGTATTCCAAACCAGCATCCACAGCTTTTTGTTCTTTTATTGATACAACCAAGGTGTGTCCTAATTTCCACCAGAGGCAGCCATGCTGGAAATCGCCGAAGATGTCTGGCAATTGACCGGTTTTC
>CAWUOE010000215.1:0-5962 GCA_963923355.1 uncultured Gemmataceae bacterium
AGGGTGATTTTGCTAGAATAAATAAACAACCCACCTGTCGGGAATGCTCAATACCAGGGCACCCTTCCTGAATGAATTGGAGCCTGGTCTGATGGCCTGCCCCAGCGACCGCATCGCCCTGCCCCGCCGGTCGTTTCTGGCCAGCCTGTCCGCCGGGGTTGGGTTGGCTGGTTTGGCGATGGCGGAGCAGCAGTCCGGGGCGACGCTTGCGCCACGGTTTCCGCATTTCAGACCGAGGGCCAAACGGTTTGTGCATTTGTTCATGAACGGCGGGCCCAGCCAGGTGGACACCTTCGACCCGAAGCCGACGCTGGACAAACTGCACGGGCAGCAACCGCCGGGAAGCCTGCGCACGGAACGGAAGACGGCGGGCATCATGCGTTCGCCGTTCCGGTTCAAGCGCTATGGCCAATCCGGTTTGGAGGTGAGCGAGCTGTTCCACCTGACGGCCAGCATGCACGCTGACAAGCTGTGCGTGGTGCGGTCGATGGTGGCGGAGGTTCCGAATCACGAGCCGTCGCTGATGCTGATGAACACCGGTGACGGGCGGCTGCCGCGGCCCAGCATGGGTTCGTGGCTGGTGCACGGGTTGGGGTGCGAGGCGCAGAACCTGCCGGCCTTCGTGGTGCTGTGCCCGTCGGGATTGCCGGTGGTGGGGGTGCAGAACTGGCGCAGCGCGTTCTTGCCGGGATCGACGCAAGGGGTGCATCTGGACACGGCGCAGGCCGACCCGGCCAAGCTGCTGGAAAACCTGAGGCATCCCTCGGCCAAGCCCGAGGGACTGAAAAAGCAGTATGACCTGCTTGCGGCGTTGAACCGGTCGCACCAGCAGGGGCACAACCCGGCCAGCCCGGCCGCGGCGGCGTTGGAAGCGCGGGCGCGCTCGTTCGACATGGCGTACCGGATGCAGAGCGAGGCACTGCAGACGCTGGACCTGAAGGATGAGCCGGATTCGGTGAAAAAGAAGTACGGCACGGGCACCCACGGACGGCAACTGATGCTGACCCGGCGGTTGCTGGAGCGCGGTGTGCGGGTGGTGCAGGTGTGGAGCGGCGGCGGGCAGCCCTGGGACAACCATGACGGGTTGGAGGGGCAGCACCGTTCGCTGGCGCAGGCGTGGGACCAGCCGATCGCTGCGTTTCTGGATGACCTGCAACAGCGGGGGCTGCTGGAGGACACGCTGGTGCTGTGGAGTGGGGAGTTCGGCCGGACGCCGGTGGCGGAGTTGCCCGGGCTGTCGGGCCGGGACCACAACCACTACGGCTTCTCGGTGTGGATGGCGGGCGGCGGGGTGCGTGGGGGGTATGCCCACGGGGCCACGGATGAATTCGGATTCCGGTCGGTGGAGAAGCCGGTGGCGGTGCATGACCTGCACGCCACGATGCTGCATCTGCTGGGTTTCAACCACGAGAAATTGACCTTCCGCCATGCCGGGCGGGATTTCCGCCTGACGGATGTCCATGGCGAGGTGGTGAGGGATTTGCTGGCCTGACGATTTTGCCCGGTTTGGGTATACTTGGATAGCAATCGAATCGGCCCACCCCGCAGGTGATCCGCCTGCCCATTTGATCCTCATTGCCCTGGTGCCAGCATGCTCTGGATAGCGCTGCTTGTCAGTTCCCTGCCCCATGCCGAAGGTGGACCGGATTTCGCGGCCGAGGTGCGGCCGATCCTGGCCAAATACTGCTTCAAATGTCATGGTCCCGACGAGTTGGCCCGCAAGGGAAAACTGCGGCTGGATGTGCGCGAGGTGGCCATTGCGCCGGCGCGGTCGGGGGACCGGGCGATAGTTCCCGGGAAGCCGGATGAGAGCGAACTGGTGGCGCGTCTGGATGCCGACGGGGACCGTCGGATGCCTCCTCCGGCGACGAAGCTGGAGCTGGATGACCGGCAGAAGGAGGTGTTGAAACAGTGGATTGCGGCGGGTGCCGAATATAAACCGCACTGGGCTTTCCAGCCGATTGCCCGACCGGCGGTGCCGGTTGTGCTGGACCAGAAGTGGGTGATGACTCCCATAGACGCATTCATTCTGGCGGGTCTGGAGGCGAAGCGGGTCCAGCCCTCGGTGGCGGCGGACGCGCGGACGCTGGCCCGGCGGGTGCATTACGACCTGATCGGACTGCCGCCGGACCCGATGGTGGTGGAGGCTTTTGCCGCGAACCCCAGCGAGGAAGCGTACCGGGCGATGGTGGACAAACTGCTGGCGGACCCGCGGTATGGGGAGCGGTGGGCGCGGCCTTGGCTGGACCTGGCGCGTTACGCGGACACGAACGGCTACGAGAAGGACCGTCCCAGGAGCATCTGGCCCTGGCGCGACTGGGTGGTGAAGGCGCTGAATGCTGACATGCCGTTTGACCGGTTCACGCTGATGCAACTGGCCGGGGACCAACTGCCCGACGG
Organism: uncultured Gemmataceae bacterium; assembly: GCA_963923355.1. Classification (GTDB taxonomy): domain Bacteria; phylum Planctomycetota; class Planctomycetia; order Gemmatales; family Gemmataceae; genus UBA6894. The sequence continues at coordinate 2,401 of CAWUOE010000215.1, forward strand.
GGGGCAGGAAGGGGTCATCGCGACCGGTTTTCACCGCAACACGATGATCAACGAGGAGGGCGGCATCGACCCGCTGGAGTTCCGGTTTCACTCGATGACAGACCGGGTGGCGACGACCGGGACGACCTGGCTGGGGCTGACGCTCGGGTGCGCGCAGTGCCACACGCACAAGTACGACCCGCTGAGCCACTCCGAGTATTACCGGCTGATGGCGTTTCTGGACAACGCGGAAGAGTATGAGGCGCCGGTGCCCACGGCGGAGCAGGCGCGGTTGGCGCGGGAACTGGAGGGGCAGATCGCGGCGCTGGAGAAAGGTTTGCCCGGGAAATTGAAGGGTGATTACGCCAAGGTGCTGGCTGCCTGGGCGGAGAAGGCCAAGGCCCAGGCCGACGCGTGGGAGGTTGCGCAGCCGGTGAAGGCGACGAGCAACGAGCCAAAACTGCGACTGACCGGTGACGGCGTGGTGCTGGCGGAAGGCGACACCACCAAGGTGGACATCTTTGATCTGGAATTTGGCGGCGAGGCCGCGGGGGTGCGGGCGTTCCGGCTGGAGGCCCTGCCCGACCCGGGGTTGCCGGCGGGCGGGCCGGGCATGGCCTGGTACGAGGGACCGAAGGGAGACTTCTGCCTGGAAGACCTGAAGATCATTTGGGATGGCCAGCCGGTGAAGCTGGTGAGGGCGACGCAGTCGCACGCGAAGGGCGGGTATGAGGCTGGCAAGGCGATCGACACCGAAGGTCAGACAGGGTGGTCTACCGGGTTGACGGGCAAACGGTCTGTGGCTGTTTTTTATCCGGAAAAGCCGTTGCCGGCAGCGAAGGCGTGGACAGCGAGGATGTCGTTTGGGCGGCATTACCCGGCCACGCTTGGCAAGCTGCGCTGGTCGGTGAGCCGACAGGAGCGGGAGCCGGCGGCGAAGGAGATGCCGGCGGAGGCGGAGCAGGCTTTGCTGGCTTGGCCGAAGGTGGATGGAGCGCAGAAGGAAGCGCTGGAGCGTGAGTTCAACCGGGTGGCACCGGAGTTGGCCGAGGCGCGCAAGGAAATCGATGCGGTACGGGCCAAGGTGCCGAAGCCTGCAACGACACTGGCGATGCGTGAGCGGCGGCCGGACAATGCCCGCACGACGCGCATCCGTCACCGGGGTGAGTACTTGAGCCCCAAGGAGGCGGTCAGCCCGGCGGTGCCGGCATTCCTGCCTGCCCTTCCCTCCGGATCGGGAGCGGACCGGCTGGCCTTCGCGCGCTGGCTGGTGAGCCCGGACAACCCGTTGACGGCCCGGGTGACGGTGAACCGCCAGTGGGCGGCGCTGCTGGGCCAGGGGCTGGTGCGCACGGTGGATGATTTCGGCCTGCAGGGTGAACTGCCCAGCAACCCGGCGCTTCTGGACTGGCTGGCGGGTTGGTTTGTGGACAACGGGTGGTCGCTGAAAAAGCTGCACCGGCTGATCGTGCTGTCGAGCACCTACCGGCAGAGTTCCAATCCGCGGGAGGATCTGGCGACGGTGGACCCGGACAACCGGCTGGTGGCCCGGGGACCGCGGCACCGGCTGGATGCTGAGATGATCCGTGACGGGATGCTGCAGGCGGCGGGGATGCTGTCGGCCAAAATGGGCGGGCCTGGGGTGTATCCGCCGCAGCCGGCGTCGATCACCACCGAGGGGACCTACGGCCCCTTGAACTGGACGGCCAGCACCGGCGAGGACCGGTACCGGCGCAGCCTGTACACCTTTGCCAAGCGGACGGCACCGTTCGCGCAGGCGCTGACCTTCGATGCTCCCAGCGGCGAGGCGTGCGTGGCCAAGCGGGACCGGTCGAACAGCCCGCTGCAGGCTCTGTTGCTGCTGAACGACCCGGCGTTTATGGAGGCGGCACGGGGTCTGGCGGACAGTATGCTGCCGCGCAGCGAGGGGGAGCCCGGCGTGATCGCCTTTGCCTTCGCCCGGGTGCTCAGCCGGCCGCCGACTGCCGAGGAACTGGCCGACCTGTCCGGTTTTGTGCAGCGGCAGCGCGAGCGGTTCGAGAAGAACCCGGAGCAGGCGCGGGCCCTCTTGGGGCTGGATGCGAAGGCGAATGTCCAACAGTCACTCCTGGTCCAGCGGGCTGCCTACACGGCCCTGGGGCGATTGCTGTTCAACCTGGATGAAGCGGTGGTGAAGCGATGAACAGTTTCCAGCACCAGCAAGCGACCCGGCTGGCCCGGCGCACCTTTTTGGGCCAAACGGGCTTGGGCCTGGGCGCCATGGCGCTTGCCGGGTTGGGCGGGAGCGTGCAGGGCGCGGCGAAGGTGGACCCGTTGGCACCCCGGCAGCCGCATTTCGCGCCGAAGGCGAAGCGGGTGATCCACCTGTTCATGACCGGGGCGCCCAGCCAACTGGACCTGTTCGACAACAAGCCGGAGCTGACGAAGATGGAGGGCAAGCCGCTGCCCCCGTCGGTGATTGCCGGCCAGCGGTACGCGTTCATCCGTCCGGATGCGGCGGTGCTGGGGCCACGCTTCAAGTTCAAGCGACATGGCAAGTCGGGCGCGGAAATCTCGGAGGTGCTGCCCTTCACCGCCTCGATCGCGGATGAGTTGTGCATCGTGCGGTCGATGAAGACGGACCAGTTCAACCACGCGCCGGCGCAACTGCTTTTCCAGACGGGGTTCAGCCAGCCGGGCCGGCCGTCGATCGGGTCGTGGGCGATCTATGGGCTTGGGTGCGAGACGAAGAACCTGCCGGCGTTTGTGGTGCTGTCGACCGGGGCGGGGATCAGCGGCGGGGCGGCGCTGTGGTCGAGTGGGTTCATGCCCAGCACCTATGGAGGGACGCGGCTGCGCAACGGTGCCGACCCCATTTTGCATGTAGGCAATCCGCCGGGCGTGGACCAGGGGTTGCAGCGGGACACGCTGGACATGGCCGCCCGGCTGAACCGGCTGCGGGAGCAGCAGGAGCATGACCGGGAGATCGACGCGCGGATCAATGCCTACGAGATGGGATTCCGCCTGCAGTCGAGCGCGCCGGAGCTGATGGATTTTTCGCAGGAGTCGGAGGGGACGCTGAAGCTGTACGGGGCTGACCCGAAGACGCCGAGTTTCGCCCGCGCGTGCCTGATGGCCCGGCGGATGGTGGAGCGGGGTGTGCGGTATGTGACGATTTACAACGAGGGTTGGGACGCGCATTCGGATGTGGTGGGCAACCTGAAAAGCAACTGCGGCAAGACGGACCAAGCGAGCGCGGCGCTGGTGCGCGACCTGAAGGCGCGGGGCCTGCTGGACGACACGCTGGTGATTTGGGGCGGGGAGTTTGGGCGGACACCCATGGTGGAGACCAACCCCAGTCTGGGCCGCAGTCTGGGACGGGACCATCACCCGCAGGCGTACACCCTGTGGATGGCGGGAGGCGGTGTGAGGGCCGGCCAGACCTACGGGACCACGGACGATTTGGGTTTCCATGTGGTGGAGAATCCGGTGGGGGTCTACGACCTGCAGGCGACACTGCTGCATCTGCTGGGCTTCGACCATGAGCGGTTGACCTATCACCACGCGGGGCGGGATTTTCGGCTGACGGATATCCATGGGCAGG
>CAWUOE010000216.1:0-5945 GCA_963923355.1 uncultured Gemmataceae bacterium
GCACCGAATGGGATTCCACCGGCCCCAGCCCCTAGTCCAGTCACCATTCCACCGCCACCTCCGCCCCCAAAACCCTGACAAAAAGTGTCTAAATAGAGATGGCCCGGTCGACAGCGACCGGGCCATTTCTTGAATCAATTCTTACCAAGCTTACGCCCGACATTCCTGCCGGGCGAATTACGCATTAGTACAGGTCTTCTCCACCCGCCGGCTTCTTGTCCTCTTTCGATACCTCAGCAATGAGGGCATCCGAGGTGAGCAGAAGCGTCGAAACGCTGGCCGCGTTTTGGAGTGCACTGCGAACCACCTTCGCGGGATCGATGATGCCTTCCTTGATCATGTCCACATACTTGTCATTGCGGGCATCGTATCCGAAGGTGACCGACTTTTCTTCAAGCACCTTGGAGCGGATCACCGCGCCATCCTGGCCGGCATTCTGCGAGATTTGGGTGATGGGAGCAGTGCAGGCCCGGACCACGATGTCGTAGCCGGTCTGCTCATCCTCGCTCAGGCCCTTGCCCGGCTTCAAACCCTGGCTGGCGCGCAGGAGGGCGACACCACCACCGGGAAGAATCCCTTCCTGAACAGCGGCGCGAGTCGCGTGCATGGCATCCTCAACCCGGGCCTTCTTCTCCTTCATCTCGCTTTCCGTGGCGGCGCCGACGTTGATCTTGGCCACACCACCGGAAAGCTTCGCGATGCGCTCGCTCAGCTTCTCCTTGTCGTAGTCGCTGGTGGACTTCTCCAGTTCGCGCTGGATGGATGCGACACGGCCTTTGATTTCATCCTTCTTGCCGTGACCTTCAATGATGGTGGTGTTGTCCTTATCGATCTTCACCTTCTTGACGCGACCCAGGTCCTTCAGGGTCACGTTTTCCAAGCTGGTACCCAGGTCTTCGAACAGCGCGCGGCCTCCGGTGAGGACGGCAATATCCTCCAACATGGCTTTGCGGCGGTCACCGTATCCGGGAGCCTTCACGGCGCAAACCTTGAAAGCGCCCTGACTTTGGATCTTGTTGATCACCAACACGGCCAAAGCATCCGCCTCCACATCCTCGGCGATGATGAGGATGGGTTTGCGCTCCTGGAACACCTTCTCCAGCAGCGGAACCAAGTCCTTGGCTGCGGAAATCTTTTTCTCGTGGATGAGTACGTAGGCGTCTTCCAGCTCGCACTCCATCTTCGCAGTGTCGGTCACGAAGTAGGGGGACAGGTATCCGCGGTCGAACTGCATGCCCTCAACAAATTCATGACCCGTTTTGGTGGATTTTCCTTCCTCAACGGTGATCACGCCGTCCTTGCCAACCTTTTCCATCGCTTCGGCGATGATCGTGCCGATTTCCTCATCGTGGTTGGCGGCGACAGTGGCCACAGACTGCATGTCCTTGAAGCTGGAGCACTTTTTGGCGCTTTCCTTCAGGCGCTCGACAATCTGCTCCACAGCGGCGTCCATGCCACGCTTCATCAGCATGGGGTTGGCACCGGAAACAACCGCCTTCAGTCCTTCGTTGAAGATGGCCTCTGCCATCACGGTGGCAGTGGTGGTGCCGTCACCGGCGACATCACTGGTCTTGCTGGCGACCTCGCGCACCATGCGGGCCCCCATGTTCTCGTACTTGTCCTCGAGTTCCACTTCCTTGGCGACAGTCACGCCGTCCTTGGTGACGGTCGGGGAACCGAAGCTCTTTTGGATCACCACATTGCGGCCCTTGGGCCCCAGGGTCACCTTCACCGCGCGGGCCAGTTTGCTGACACCACGGCGGAGAGCCTCACGAGCTTCCTGGTCAAAAGCGATTTGCTTGGCGGCCATTGCTGAATCCTCTCACTTATCGGGTTGAAACGTTTGGTTTTGAAACAGCTAACTCAAAATTGGTTGTTTGATCAGGCATCAACCACGGCAAGAACATCTTCTTCCCGCATCAGCAGGACATGTTCCCCATGGCTTTGCTTGAACTCATCACCAGCCCAGTTGGTGAAAAGAACGATATCCCCCACCTTGAGAACCGGCGTCTTGTGGGTGCCATCCTTCAGCAGTTTGCCAGGGCCAACTGCCAATACCTTGCCCTTCTGGGGCTTGTTTTTGGCATTTTCAGGAAGATAGAGACCACCGGCGGTCTTTTCGTCGGCGGCAAATCGCTCGATCACCACTCGATCACTCAACGGGCGAACATTCGTCTTCATTGCCATCAGCCACCTCAAACTCTTTTCGGGCATCAATGGTCCGCCGGGGTTTCGAAGGCCACGGGGATCCATTCAGATAGATTGGGGTATGCAACCGGCGTGCCACAGAACCCCTTCACCCTCAATCCAACCTGCATCTGGAAGCCAACAGGGGTTTTCTCCTTGGGAAATTCATGCCTTGGAATTTCCCCTTGTTTGGGCTCCTTTGCACTGGACACCTGCCAAACCGTGAAAATGCTGCCAACTTGGTTCTTGTTGCCCGCCAAGTGCCTGTCGAATTGGCAGCCGGCCAATTACCACCAAAAACTCAATTGACTTCGAGCTTTCTTGGCCTGATTTTTGGCTTAAAATGATTATCAGCATCGACTTGGAAGCAAGAAGAATAAAATAGATGCCACTAGATAAATTATTAAATCATAAAGATCTAAAAGATATTGCAGAGGCAGCCTCTGCTCTGGAGAAAATCCTGGCATCGATGGGTTCGGTTGCCGTGGCATTGAGTGGTGGGGTGGACAGTGCCGTGGTTGCAGCGGCGGCACACAGGGCACTGGGTGAAAAGGCCATGGCCTTCACTGGTCAGAGCCCTAGCGTTGCCCGAACCGAGTTGGACCATGCGCGGGAGATGGCCTCCTTGATCGGCATTCACCATGAGGTGGTAGCCACGGAAGAGTTCAGTTCTCCGGCGTATGTGGCCAATGATGGATCCCGCTGCTACCACTGCAAAAGCACGCTGTATGACACTGCTTTGGGGCACCTGTCAGTTTGGAGGGTCCAAAACCTCGCAAGTGGTGCCAATCTCGATGACTTGGGCGACTACCGGCCTGGCCTCCAGGCGGCTGCGGAACGCAGGGTCCGCCATCCTTTGGTGGAAGCCGGCCTCGACAAGTCCAAAGTGCGCACATTGGCCCGGCATTACGGTCTACCCATTTGGGACAAGCCCGCCTCCCCCTGCCTCTCAAGCCGAATTGCCCCCGGCATCGAGGCAACCCCTGAACGTGTCGCCCGCGTCGAAGCCGCTGAAGAGATCTTGCGGCAACTAGGTTATCCCGTTTGCAGGGTGCGCGTGCATGCGGAAGAAATGGCCCGCTTGGAATTGCCTTTGGAAGAACTGGCCGGATTCCTCTCTTCGGGTCACCATGGACTGGTATCCGAGAAATTGCTGCTGCTGGGCTTCCGCTTTGTGACGTTGGATCTGCGCGGCTTTCAAAGTGGCAGCCTCAATACCCTTGTCCCGTTGGGAATTCGAGCCAAATACCAAACGAAACAGGAACAACCACCCCACGGGGTCCTCCAATGAAACCAACTGTGAAATCAGGAAGCCAGGTGCTGGATGATCGCCACCTGGAGATCAGGGCCCGCATTCTGGAATTGGCGGCCGAACTGGACAGGATCGACCGGGGCGGTGGCGCAGATGCGGACAGCCGGCTCGACCTGATCCGGTCCGCCATCCGGACCCTTCTGGAAGGCCCCCCGGCAGGCAAGGCAGAAATGGTACAGCTCCAATTCTCCGACCAATACCTGCCGGATTGGCAAATACCCCAACCACGCCAGTAAAAAGGTCCTGAAGCCTTTCACTCAGCGGAAACAACCCCATGTCGAACTACATCGACCCGCACATACACATGATCAGCCGGGTCACCGACGATTACCACCGCATGTCCATCGCGGGTTGTGTCGCCATCTCTGAACCCGCGTTCTGGGCAGGGTTCGACCGGGGCAGCGCGGCCGGGTTCCGCGACTATTTCCACCACCTGGTGGATGTTGAACCCAAACGGGCGGCCCAATTCGGCATCCAGCATTTCTCCTGGCTGTGCATCAACGCCAAGGAGGCGGAAAATGTGAGCCTTTCCCGGGATGTCATCCGTTTGATCCCTGAATACCTGGAAAGGCCCAACGTCCTCGGTATCGGCGAGATCGGATTGAACAAAAACACCGCAAACGAGGCCACCGTTTTCCAGGAGCATGTCGACCTTGCCATGCGGACCAAAGAATTGATCCTCGTGCATACCCCCCATCTGCGGGACAAGCACAAGGGCACCCTGATGATCCTCGACATGTTTCGCAATGACAAACGGGTGCAGCCTGACAGGGTCTGCATCGACCACGTGGAGGAGCACACCATCAAAACCGCGCTGGATGCCGGTTATTGGGTGGGGATGACCCTCTATCCGGTGACCAAGTGCACTCCTGAACGCGCTTGTGACATGGTGGAAAGGTTCGGTGGCGAGAGGATGATGGTGAACTCTGCGGGTGATTGGGGGCGGTCAGACCCCATGGCCGTACCGGAATTCATCCTCGCCATGCGCCGCCGGGGCCATCCGGAGGCCCTGATCCGCAAGGTGGCTCTGGAGAATCCCCTTGCCTTCTGGCAAAAATCCAGGCGCTGGCCCGGACTTCCCGCCCGCCCATGACGGCATCCAAGCGATTTCTGGGGTTGGAAACGTCGTGTGATGAAACCGCGGCGGCGGTTTTTACAGACGAGCCGCGAATCCTATCCAGCGTGGTCGCGTCCCAACACCAGGTGCACGCCCCTTTTGGCGGCGTCGTACCCGAGTTGGCGGCCCGCGCCCATCTGCGCAACCTGCTCCCGGTCATCCGGGAGGCGTTGGCCAAGGCGGACACACGCCTGGAGGATTTGGCTGCCATCGCGGTACACCACCGCCCCGGACTGGTGGGCGCGCTGGTGGTGGGTGTATCTGCCGCGAAAATGCTGAGCGCCTTGTTGAAGATTCCCCTGCTGGGGGTCAGTCATCTGGAAGGCCATGTCTACGCGTGCCAACTGGCTGCCGGAAAGAATATTTTCCCTGCAGTCGCAATGATCGTCAGCGGTGGACACACCCAATTGATGCACGCCCGGGCGGCCGACCAGCTTGAGATTTTGGGCCAAACCAAGGATGACGCCGCAGGTGAGGCCCTGGACAAGGCAGCAGCCCTCATGGGCTTGGGATTCCCCGGAGGTCCGGCAATCGAGCGTGAAGCCAAAATCGGCAATCCAAGAAGTTTTTCCCTGCCCCGCCCCCTGCTGCACGAAGGCCTGGATTTCAGTTTTTCCGGCCTGAAGACGGCGCTGCTTTACACCTGGCGGGCACTAGTCAAGGAACAGGGCGAAGAAGCCGCGCGACTGTCGCGCCCGGACCTGGCAGCCAGCCTGGAGGCGGCGGTTGCCGATGTGATCACCATCAAGGCAATGCGGGCCCTGCAACAAACGGGACTGAAATCGTTGGCAGTCTGCGGCGGGGTGGCCTGCAATCAACGCCTGCGCACACAGTTGGAGGCTGCCACCCGCAAGGCGGGAATTGAATTGCATATTCCTCCCCCATCCCTTTGCACCGACAACGCGGCCATGGCGGCTGTTTCCCTCGAGCAATGGCGACAGGGCCGGTACGCTCCCCCAGATCTGGACGCCCTGCCTCACTGATGGTGGCCATGCCGGTTGTAGCGGCTGGGAAAGCTGGCGGGCAGATTGCCGGGCGATCTTTTCCTGCCACCCGTGACGGTCTGACAGGCGCCCTTTCGAAAAGGAAACCGTTTTTCCGCCGGAAGTCTGGCTGAACAACGGAACATCAAACGAAAAAAGGATCAGACCATCCTCAGGACGAGTGATGGCAGCACTGCTGACAGCGCACCCGTGAAGGAAGCACAACCATGAAGAAATGGATGATCGCCATGGGAATCGGCCTTCTGGCTGTTCCCGCCCAGGCTGGCACCTTTGGCCTGTTTGTGATGCCCAATCATTGCAGGCAAGGCTTCAACATCTGCTACCG
>CAWUOE010000217.1:0-5943 GCA_963923355.1 uncultured Gemmataceae bacterium
CCACCCACTCCCGCCGGGTCCATCCCCTGCAGCGCCGCCAGCGGGCCGGCAAGCTCCTCCGCGTCCAGCGGCGGCTCATGGGCCAGCGCCAGTTCCTCCAGGGTTCCCCCCAGCAGGCCCTGCTCGTTGACCGCGGAGATCAGGTACCGGACACGCTCCATCTGATCCGGGGGCAGGTTCAGGAAGCTCATCTGCTCCTGCAGGTGGTCATGCAGGTTCGGTGGACGCGAGGCGATGTTCGCCATCATGTCCAGGTGGCGGTCCCCCATCTCCTCCATGCGCGAGCGCGAGGGCCTCGTCTCATCGTCGAAGTCCCGGTAGTCCCGGCTCATCAGGTCCAGGCGCTGGAAATCCGCCTCGCCCTTCACCGGGTCCATCCGCAGCACGCCCAGTTCCGGGTCCCTGGATTTCCGCTCGGCCGGCTCCCCCTCATGGAGCTCCTGCTCCCCGCGCGGGATCACCTCCAGCACCGGGTTCTGTTCCATCTCTCGCTCGATCCGCTCCTCCAGGGCCTGCAGGGGCATCTGCAGGATCTCCATGGACTGGATCATCCGCGGACCAATCGTGGTCTCGGTGGCCAGCCGCTGGGTTAGGGAGGTTTCCAGTCGCATCGCTATTCGGTTTTCCTCGCTGGGGGTGAAGTCCGGTCACCCCGGGTTTCCGGTCCAAGGGGTCAGAAGGTGTTACGCCCGTCCATCGCGTCGGCCAGCATCTGGCTGTTGGCGAACTCCAAAATCGACCCGGCGGGTATTCCCCTCGCCAACCGGGTGATCTTCACTCCCAGGTGGCCCAGAAGCCCCGCGATGTACAGCGAGGTGCCATCCCCCTCCAGGGTCGGGTTGGTCGCCAGGATCACCTCGCGCACCTCGCCGCCTCGCACCCGCTCCACCAGTTGGTCAATCGTCAGTTTCTCGGGACCAATCCCTTCCAAGGGAGACAATCGCCCGTGCAGGATGTGGTAAAGGCCACGGTAAGTTCCCATCCGCTCCAGCGCGGCCTGGTCCCTTGGCTGCTCCACCACGCACAAAAGTCCTGAGTCGCGCCGTGCATCCTGGCAGGTGGGGCAGACCTCCGCCTCCGTCGGCGCGCAGCAGCGCGAGCAGCGCCGCAATTTTTCCTTCACCGCCCGCAGGGTTTCGGCCAGTTCCAAAACCTCTTCCCGGGGTGCCGCCAGCAGGTGGTGGGCGATCCGCTCCGCGCTTTTCGGGCCGATTCCAGGCAGCCCTCCCAGCATCTCCTGCAACCGGTCCAGCACCGGTTTGGTCGGGGATGGCCCTGCCCCCTCCTGGTCCCAACCCTGTCCCGGGTGTCGTTTCCGCTGCCCTGTCATCATCCGGATCGTTTCCTTCCGCACCCGAACCAACGCGCTCACCATGCAACCGGATTCAGCCGGGCAACCCCGGCAAACCCGGAAACATCCCGGCCGGCAGGTTCATCCCACCGGTGATTTCGCTCATTTCCGCAGCGATTTGCGCCCGCACCCGCATCAGGGCGATATGGGTGGCTGCCTGCACCATCTCCCCCAGCCGGCCCCCTCCCACCATCAAGGCCTGGTCGGGGATCCGGCAAGAGATGGTTTCCATCTGCCCGTTCACATGCACCGTCACCTGCGCGGGAAACTCCCCGGCGCTGCCCTCGGCGGTCAGTTCAGGCAACCGCTTTTGAAACCGCTCCAGCTTTTCCTTCATCGCGGGCATGGCCCGCATCATCGAGGCGAATTGACCCAACTCTTTGAACATGTCTTCCAAACCCACAAGGCTAAAGGGGGCGGCCAAGGCAGAACCTCGGCACCGTGGCGCGCGGGTTCTTCCCGCGTCCGATCCCCCGAACTTCTACTCCATTGTATCCGCGTCACCCCGGTGAGCCTTGGTTTTTGGCCCGAATTTTGCTTGGATTTTTCTGAATCAGTGAAAGTCTGCCGGCACCCAGGTCGCAAGCCATGCTCAGGCATCGCCTTGTGGCGATTCCAATTTGGCCGGCCCCTTGCCGAACCCTTTGTCAAAATGCAGGATTTCCGCGTGAAAAATCTCGATCGCCCGATTCACCAGCGGGATTTTTTCAATCTCACCCCGCTCCTGCAACAGGCTGGCGGCGGTTACCGGGGGAGGAGTCGGCGCAACCGACCCTTCCCCGCCGTGGGGGCGTCGGTCGCGCAGGATGCCACCGTCCCCACTTTCCAGTTCCAGGCTGAATGCCCACGATTGGCCCGTCTGTTCCCGCGCCAGGTCGTTCAGTCGGCCCAGGCGTGAGAGCACAAAATCGTGGTCTTTGGTCGCACGCGCAGGAAAGCGCAACACCGCTGTCCCGGGCCCGGTCACCCGCGGCGGTTCCGCGCTGACCAACCCGGCGGACAGGGTCATGCCGGCCGCTTGCAATATCTCCTCCCAGCAATCCGCCAATGGCCGCGGGCCGGAGGGTGCCCGCTCCACGATGACCGGCGGTGCCTCGGAAACTTTCGGGCCACCTGCCACCGGGCTCTGCTGGGCCGGGGCCACCGGGACCTCAGCCCGGCCCCCGGCCAAGGCTTTTTTTGGGTCGGGCCCCGGGTCGCGTTGAACCGGTGGTGCCGCCAGGCGCGGCGGCGGATTGCCGCCACCCGCGGCGGCGCCCCGTCCATCCATCAGCGCCAGGGCCAGTTGCCCCACGGGAATCAACTCCCCCAGCCGTGCCATCCGTACCAGGGTCAGTTCCACCAGCAGGCGCGGGTGCGGGCTGTCCTTCAGACGCATCAGTGCGCTGTCGATCAGGTCCAGCCCCGCCAGGGTGGTTTCCATCCCCAGCCCAGCCGATAGTTCCTGGACCTGCTCCACAAATCGGGGGCTCACGTTCAGCGCGGGGGAGTTTTTGCCGGCAGCCTGCAGCAGCATGCAGTCCCGCCACCAAGAGGCCAGTTGCATCAGCAACTGCTTGTAGCTGACAGCCAGGGCTTCCGGACTGTCCAGCACCTGGATCACACCGGCGGCATCCCCCGTCCGGATGGACTTGGCCAGTTGCGCCACCAGGTCCTCGTTGGCCGAGCCCAGCAGTTCGTGCACCGCCTGCGCGGTCAGCACCCCGTCGGCGTAGGCCAGGGCCTGGTCCAGCAAAGACTGGGCGTCCCGCATCGAGCCGGAAGATTGCCGGCAGACCAGGTCCAGCGCGTCGGGCTCGGCCTCGCGCCCCTCCTTCGCGATGATCTCGGCCAACAGCTTCCGCATCACCGGCGCCGGAATGGCCGAGAAATCAAACCGCTGACACCTGGAGAGGATGGTGGCCGGCAGGTCCTGCGGGTCCGTCGTGGCGAAGATGAACTTGATGTGCGGCGGCGGCTCCTCCAGCGTCTTCAACAGCGCGTTGAAGGCCTCCGTCGTCAGCATGTGCACTTCATCGATGATGTAGATCTTGAACCGGCAGTGCACCGGCTGGTAACCCACGGTCGATCGCAACTCGCGGATATGCTCGATTTTCCGGTTGCTCGCGCCGTCGATCTCCAGGACATCCACCTCGTCGCCGCGGGTGATCGCCTGGCAGATGCCGCAGGCACCGCAGGGCTCCGGCGTGGGCCCCTTCTCGCAGTTGAGGCAACGGGCCAAAATACGCGCCGTCGAGGTCTTCCCCACACCCCTCGGCCCTGTGAAAAGATAGGCGTGCGCGATGCGCCCCGACCGGATGGCGTTGCCCAGGGCGCGGGAAACCGCATCCTGCCCAACCAGGGTCGTAAAATCTTGGGGACGGTAACGCCGCGCCAGAACGGTGTAGGATGCGCCGGTGCTGACAACCTGCTCCGCAAGGGTGCCGCCGCTTCCGGGCGCTGCTTCCGGGCTTTTGTCCTTGGATCGGGCCTTAGCCACCTGAGCCTCCCGCGGCACCTCCCGGTGCGGAGACCATGTCCAGCCAGTTTCGCGGCGTGGCGCCGGAAGAGGATAATCCACTGCACAAGGGCTTGCTGCTTATGGCTGCTCCTTCCGGCCTGACCAGATTCACAACTGCCCTTTGCGTGGGTCCCCTCCCGGCGCCTCGCCGCGTCCCTGTTCCTTCCGGAATCCCGGGTGGATTCAACCGGCTGGCCCGGCGATTGTCCCGGCCAAATCCGACTCTTTTACTGTAACAGCCCGGGATGGACTGCCAAGGCACCCGGCCTTTTTGCAGAATGTCTCCATGGATGCCGTCAATCCCCAAACAGGACCCCAATCCCCGGAAAACCAAACCCGCTGGGTTTTCCCGGGTAAGGCCGCCTTGGCTGCTTCCATCCTCTATCTGGCCTGGCATTTCCTCTATCGGTTGGCACTCACAGGCAACCAGTTGTATCCCTTTGACGGCCCCGCCAATGATGGTCCGTTCCAGATGCACAATCCGCTGGTGCGGATGGACCGGGGCGAAACCATTGGAACCGGCTTCTCTTTCTTCCACGGCCCCGCGCTGCCCGCGTTGCATTACCCCCTGCATTGGCTGGGGGGCCGCACCATCCATGCCTCCGAACTGGCCCGTCACCTCATCAGCATCCTCGCGTTCCATGCGGGCTGGCTGGCAATCTTCTGGGCATGGACCCGTTCACTGCGACAGGCCGTGGTCCCCTGGGCTCTGGCGGTGATGGCCAGCGACGCCTGGGACCTTTGGCAACTGGCGGAATGTGACAACAGCCTCTATGGCCTCAGGGGTGTCGCTCCGTTGCTCGCCGCCGCGGCGGCCCTTTCACCCCTGGCGCCCAAACCGCGCATGGCCACCACCGGCCTGCTGCTGGGGGTGTCGCTGCTGCTCGGCACCGAACTCGGTTTGGCCGCCTGCCTCTCCGCTCTCGCGGTTGCCCTGATGGCTTGCGCGTGGCCGGTATGCCGGCGCGGGGCGCTTCTGGCGCTGGCCATCGCCCCGGTCGCCTGCCTGGCAGGGATCACCCTTCCCCTGCTGCTGCTCGGGGGCATCCCCGCGCTGACAGACCTCGCGCGGTTCAACCTGGCCATCGTCCCGTCCGACCAATTCTGGTATTTCGGGGTTCCGCCCAACCCGTTCATACACTCTCTTGGTCAATTCCTCGGGATCGACTACGTCCGCACCACGCTGCTGGTGGCGGTGGTCGCCGCCGTCGTGCTACTGGCATGGCAGACACGGTCCCCCGACTCCATCATCCCGAAGGTCCTTGTGGCCCTGCTGCTCTTCGGGGGCATCAGCACCTACGCCCTGATGGGGGTGCTCAACCCCGTCTACATCGGCACCCTCCGCCGCTCCCTGATCATTATCCTCACCATCCTCGGCTGGAAAGCGACCAGACTCGCAATGGCTCATTCCAGGCTGGCGGATGCCACGGTCGCTGTCGCCATCCCGGCGGTTCTCCTGGCGGCGATCGTCTTCTGGCCCACCCGCCACCGCTATGAGGGCATCGGAAAGTTCCGCCAAGTTGCCGCCGGCCTGCAGAACCTGGCCCAAGCTGTCGCCAAACTGCCCGGCGGCTCACTGTCCCCGCGGCTGGACAAGGATCTGGCCGCCGTGGTCGGGGAAGTGGACCAGGCCCTCCCGGATCCGGAGAGCCGTCAGGGCCAGGTCTGGTCCACCTTTGCTGGTCTGCCTGAAACCACGCTGGGAATCCTCCACCCCTGCTGTGATTACATCATCCACGCCCTGGGCCCCAGGCGAGCGGAATACGCGGCCCGATTCACGCGGTGCCAACCCGAGGTGGTCATCATCCCCGGCCTCAGTCAGTTCTCCTACGAGAATTGGGTGCGCGACAGCAACTGGCCATTCTATGAAAATGTCTATCTGAATTATGCCTTCAGCCGCGCCACCTCCAGCCACCTGGTCCTGCGGAAGGGAAAAAGCTGGAGGGAACCGCCCGACTGGGAAGGTGAATCCCTGCCCGATGCTTCCGGCCGGATCACCCTGCCCGCCGCCCGCCCCGGTCACCTCCTCAGTCTGGAGGTGGAATATTCCACACAAAGCCGCTGGGGATGGCTGCCCATGGTCGGCAAACTC
>CAWUOE010000218.1:0-5938 GCA_963923355.1 uncultured Gemmataceae bacterium
CCAGCCAGCCAACCAGCCAACCCTTCAACATTCGCCCGAATGACAGAATGTTAGCAGAGGCAAGCCGCCCGTGCGATGGGCCACGCTCAGCCCGCCCGGCGGCCGAAAACCCACAGGGCAAAACTTGCGGCCACCAGGCCCAGTCCCATGGTCAGACTGGCCACCGCGGCCACCACGGGCGTCAACGACGAACGCAGCGTGGGCCATGCCAGGGCCGACACGGTTTCCTGACCGGGCGTGCATAAAAACAGGCAAAGGACCGGCTCATGGAATGCAAGCGTTGCGGCCAGCAGGAACGCCGCCGCCACAGCGGGTATCAATCGGGGTAGCCCCACCCTTAGCCAGGCTTGGACGGGACGGGCACCCAGGTCGGCAGCCGCCGCCAGCAGCAACTGAAGGCCGTTGTCCATCCGCAAGCCGATCAGCAGCAGCGCCACCGGAAACCCCAGCAGCGCCTGCGCCGCCACCAGCAAACCGGTGCGCCCAAATTCAGGAAGCAGCCCGGCCAAGGGTAGCAGACCCATGGCCCATGCCACCTGGGGCAGGCAGGCGGGAAGCATCCACACGGCCAACCACGAGCGAGCGCCAACGCGTGATGCCCAGGCGGCCGGCAATGCCAATGCCACCGCCAAAGCCCCTGCCACTGAGGCCATCCACAGGCTGCGGAAAAATGCCCGGCCCCACGGTTCAACAGCCAAAGCCTGGCCGAACCAGCGTGCCGACCAGTCCCCCACTGGGAGCGTGAAAAATGGATCCGGTGAGAATGCCAGCCACAGTGTGCCTGCCAAGGGGGCCAGCAGGCCCGCGATAGCGCTCGTCCACAGCAGTCGCATCATGGTCGGCTCTCCCGCATCCACCCCGCGGGACGTGCCAGATAAACCGCTCCCACCAGCAACAACAACAGCACGCCTTCCGCGGCCGCCAAGGGCCAGCGGCTGTTGTCAAAAGCCTGGTGGTGCAGGTCGGTCGCAAGCGTCCTTCCTCCGGGCCCGGCAAGCAGGTCCGGGCCCAGAAACGCGCCCAGCCCCCAGCCCAAGGCCAACTGCCCTGCCAGCCACAGCCCGGGCCCAGACAGCGGCAATCCCACCCGCGCCACCGATTGCCAAGAACCGGCCCCCAACCCGCGGGCGGCATCCATCACTCGCCAGTCGATACCGCGCAGGTGGACCAGCAGCACCAGGGCGGCATACGGAGTGATGAGCAACAGTTCCGCCACCAATGCCGACAAGGTACCCCGTGGCAGCCACAGCCGCATGGTCACCAGCGGGGCCAGCACGCCCGCCAGGCGGGGAGCCACCAACACCATCACCCCAAGGGCAAGCCAGAAGCCACCCGATGCCCGCAGCGGCCAGGCCAACACCCAGGCCAAGGGCACCACCCCGGCTGTGACCGCAACGGCAAAGGCCAATGTGAAACCCACCAGCGACAGCCCCTCGGGCGACAGCAGGCGGATGAAATGAGCCCACGTGAAACTGTCCGGAAGGTAAAAGCCCGCGCCCATAGCCGGCTGGCAGAAAGACAGGCGCACCAGCAGCACCAGTGAGGGGACAACCAGCAACGCCACCATCGCCAACGCCGGCCAGGCCAAGCAAGATCGCCACTTAAGGGCCTTCATGGCCTGCATCCCCGCGTGACATTCCAGCCTGCGGTGGCGGGGAGGATGGCCCGCATGATTTCTCCCGCGCGCAGTGCGGCCGGTCCGGGCAGCGCGATCTTCCATTCCAGCCCATCGGCCTCGAAGGTCACCAGACTGTCGGCCCCGCGAAACACCACCGCGCGTACCGGACCCTGGAGCCTGTAATCGCCGCTGTCGGGTTGTTCACCGGCAACCAGCTCCTCCGGGCGCACCAGCAGAGTTTCCCCTTTTTCCGCGCGCAAATATCTGCCGCTTGTGATCAGGTTCGCCTCCCCGAGGAATCCGGCCAGCCAGCCGTCCAGCGGGCGGTGGTACAGTTCCGCCGGTGGGCCGGTCTGCACGATGCGGCCATCACGCAGGGCCACCAGCGTGTCTGAAAGGGCCAGCGCCTCCTCCTGGTCGTGCGTGACCAGCAGGGTGGTCACGCCGGTCTCCCGCTGGATCCGTTTCAGCTCGGCGCCCAACCGCTGGCGCAGGCCACGGTCCAGCGCGGTGAATGGTTCATCCAGCAGCAGGGCGCGCGGGCCAAAGGCCAGCGCGCGGGCAATGGCCACACGCTGCCGCTGGCCACCCGACAAACGGTCGGGAGTTCGGCCCCAGGTTTCGGCGGGCAACGCCACCAGCTCCAGCGTGGCACGGGCCTTTTCCAGCGCGCGCGCCAGCGGCAAGCCCCGCACCTCCAGGCCGAAGGAGACATTCCGCTCGACGGTCAGGTGAGGGAACAGCGCCAGATGCTGGTGCACCAGGCCCAGGCCCCTGGCCTCGGGCGCCAGGTGCGTGGCATCGGCCCCTTCCAGGAACACCTTGCCCGCGGCAGGCTTCAGGTGCCCCGCCACGATCTGCAAGAGCGTCGTCTTGCCGGAACCCGACGGGCCAAGCAAGGTCGTGAGGGAGCCCTTGTCCACACCCAGGCAGATGCCATGCAGCACCTCGCGGTTGCCATGGGAGAAGCCAACCCCCTCCAGTCGCAGCAGGGGGCGGGCACCCTCATCCGCCAAGCACTGAGCGCTGCCATTCATCATTCAGGTCATCCCAGTCGCGGGCGTAGCGATCATAGGGATAGTATCTCAACCCCGCGAACTGTTGGGGAGTGTGGGGATAGAGTGAGGCCCACAGCGGATCCTCCTCGGCCATGACGGCGGCCGCGTCGGGCCGGGAGGTGGCCGAACCACGTCGGGCAAATTCAAGTTGCATCTCGCGCGAAAACAGCAGGTTGAGGGCGATCTCGGCCAAAGCCTTGCGGGGTGTGCCCGCCGGAATGGCCCAGAAAACCTGCACGAAGGCCCGATCCTTCTCCGGGACCACCGCGGCCAGACCGGAGTTTTCCCGCATGGCCTGGAGATACTCCGGACTGTGCATGTTGCCCAGGCGAACCTCCTTTCTGGCCAGCGCAAGGATCATGTCGGAGCTGGTCTTCCACCACAATTTCACGCGCCGTGCCTGCGTGCGTGCGAAACGCATCACCTCATCGATATCATTTTCCACCAGGGCATGGGCCTCGCCGGCTTTCCCCAAACTGTCGGCCAGCATCGCGGCGCAGGTGTACAGGCTCATGTAGAAGTGCTGGTATAAGCCCAGTTGCCCGGAGTGGGCCTCCTCCAGCAGGTCGGCCCACCGCGCGGGCCGGGGAACCAGGTTGTCCTGAAAGGCGATGGTCATCACCGAGTCGGGGTACGGCAGGCCCCAACGGTCGCGGTAAACCCAATGGTCCAGCGTCACGGGAGCCAGGTCGCGCTGATGGGGAATGTTGGCCCAATCCAGCGGCTGAAACAGCCCGTCCCGCGCCGCGGGAAAACCCTGCGTGGCGTCGGTGATCATCAGGTCGAACGGCGGCGTGCCCGCAGGGGAGGCTTTCAGCTTCGCAATGCCCTCCCACCAGCCCGCGGTCAGTGCGACTCGCTTGCCGGTCAGCGCCTCGAACCGGGGCGCGAACACCTCCCGCATGGTCTTCTCGTGCCCGCCCGAGTAAACGAAAACCCGGAGCGCCTCGGCCGAGGACCCGCACCCCGCCAGCCCCGCCGAGGTGGCGGACAGCAGGAACACGCGCCGACTGGTGGCTGTCATGGCCGTCCTCCGAATGCGCGCAGGCCCATCACCAGACGAAGGACCGTGGTGACCAGGCACAGGCCGCCAAAAGTCCACGCCAGCCAGGGGAATTGACCGGGCAGCAGGCAAAACAGGCAGAAGAAAAAAATCGTCTCGGCACCCTCCATCAGCCCGCGGTGGTAGAAGAATGACTTCCCTTGGGCCACATGCGCGGTGGACCCACGCTGGGCGGCCAGCGCCGCATGCGCCAGAAAAGACCCGCCCGTGCCCGCGAACGTGAAAACCAGGAACGTGGCCGGCAGCGCGTTTTCAGGTCTGGCAAAGGCGAATGCCAGGGGCACCATGGCATAAAAGACCGTGTCCAGGACGCTGTCGAGATAACCGCCGGCATCGGTGGGCTGTGTCCGCCTGGCCACCGCCCCATCCAGCCCGTCGCAAACCCGGTTGGCCAGGATCAAACCCAGCCCGGCCGGATAATGCTCCCAGGCGATCAGCCCGCAGCCAGCCACCCCCAGCCCAAACCCCCCAAGTGTGATGGTGGTGGCGGACAAACCCAGCCGTGCCAGCATCCCGCCAGCGCGATTGAGCGCGGGATCGATCAGCCGGCGGATCGGTTCATCAAGCACAGCCCTACCCTCCGGCGTTCACCGGACCTCCATCTGCACATCACGAAGGCCCACGGGTGGTACATCCAGTTTCCAGGGGGAGGTTTCCGGCCGGGCATACCGGGCTGCCTTCAGACGACCGGCCAGCCCCGGGTCCAGCGTCATGGTGTAGAGACCGGGAGAAACCCCCTCCCCATAGGGGTAGGTCTTGAAGCTGAATGTGCCATCCGTTTGCAGCAGGCTCGAGGGATTGTCCTTGCGATAGGCGTTCCCCTCGGCGGGGTACAGGGTCACCGATCCGGCGGTGACCGGTTGCCCCTCAACCGTCACCCTGCCGGAAACCGGCACCAAAGTGGGCCGGTCTGCGCAACCAGCCGCCAGAAACAGCACCGCAATACCCAGAGACTTAGAGGCTCGCACGCAGGTGGGTGTGGGGAAAATCATGCCTCAATCCAACCCGGCCACGCCGCCATCCGATGGCCGGATCAGCATCCGTACCGTGACGGGTGGCGTCCCGTAGCGCACCGTTCGCACGCTGCCATCGCCAAAGGCGAATTGCGGACCACCGCCGGTGCCGGGATTGCCCCAGTTACCCCCACCGCACGATTCGCCCCCCACGCTCCAGCCGGCACCCGAAACACGCTCCGGTACCAGATTCAGCCGGGAATCGGGATACAACTCGTCGCCGCACCGGCCGGTGCCACCGGTTCCGCCCATCACGAATGGCTCGTCCCAGTACCAGGAACCGGAGGAAACCGCCTGCTGGGCCATCGCCTTCTCGCCGAAAAAAACCGTGTTGGAAGTCCCATCCAAAATGCTGCCCAGGGTGGATACCTTGCCCCAGCCGGCGTAGGTGGTCCAGAAGACCTGGTCGTTCGCGGCATAGTCCGTGCGGGCGCTGGGACCGGCCCCACCATCCTGGTAGCCCCAGCCGGGATAGACCGGATCATTGGCCGGCACCGCGAACACCCCGGAGGAACGCCGCATCGGGTTCAGAAAAGTCTTCACAGGTGTCTTGAAGCAGGCGATGCCGTCGCGGAACAGGGCCTCCTGCTCCAAAAAAGGCAGCAGGGAGAAAAAGGCGGAGCCCAACTGAAACTTGCCCTGCTTCATCGCGTCGCCCCAGCGGGGTCGGAAGTTCCCGTAGCCGGGGATCACCGTGTAGGCGTTGGGGCTGGGGACCGTGACCCCGCTTTGCGAGGTGGTGTAGGGCGAGGAATTCGCCGGCGAGGTTCCGTAATCATACCCGCCACCGCCCGGATAAAATCCGAAGCTGCTCTCGTAATGGGCTGCCGCCAGCCCCATCTGCTTCAGGTTGTTCTGCGAACTCATCCGGTTGGCCGCCTCCCGCACCTTCTGCACGGCCGGGACCAACAGCCCAACCAAAACGGCGATGATGGCGATCACCACCAGCAGTTCAATCAGGGTGAAACCGCGCCTGCCCGTCATAAGGTCTCACACAGGGTGGGAGGGAAAGTACTTTGGTCATGGTACCGAATACCGGTCCCACCAAACCCTGGAAACTCTCTGGGCCATGGCAAGCCGGCAGGGTTCCAGAAGGCCAAAGACTTGGTCTTGGAATCCGCCGCCGGACGAGGAAAATAAAATTGGGCGAGCCGAAGACCGTAGAGGGGCGGATGAGCCGTGGCCA